>NZ_JAQIBU010000182.1 GCF_027858935.1 Oleiagrimonas sp.
GCCACCCAGCGCCTCAATCGTCTTCCGATCCAGCATGGAACACCCCTTATACCCCTCTTGAGAGGTCTAAGGTATCGACGCAAGGGAAGAAGCTCCACGGAAACCCGCGAAGAACCAAATAAAAACCCCGCAAGACGCCACCGCGCGAACGACCCATCGCGCGAGCACGGCAACGAGAGATGACGACATGACCCGTGAAGCCTACAAACCGGTCCCTGCAGACATTGAGACCACTCGCAAGCGCTGGTCACAGGATCCTATATTCAAGAAAGCCTACGACGCGCTGGCCGACGAATTCGAAGCGCAGGCCAAGCTGGTGCGTGTTCGAACACAGCCGGACTGACGCAGGACGATGACCCCAAGCGCACCTGACACCATGCTTGGTCGAGAGGCTGCAGCGACATGTTGCCCCTTCATGAAGCACTGGCGCTATCCCTGCCCCGTTTGCAAGTGGAAGCAGACGACCTGGTCCAGCAACGGCGTTTTCGAGACCATGCCCTTATCGCCGGTTGCGCGGTAAAGCTCGGCAGAAAGACGCGCCAGCCCCATGAACCCGGCGAACCGCACCAGGGTCCGCAGGCTGTAGCAACGCCGGGCCTTCGCCTCACCGCTCGTCCAGGCGTCGCCCTCCGCCTCGTCCACCAGCATCGGAAACGCGCGCAGGAACGCATCCTCGTAAAACTGCCGGGGGCGTGGCGTGTCGCCGTAGCGGCTCAACAAGTACAGGCTGAAGGCGAAGGCATGCTGGATGATCGGGTACTCCGGATACCCATCGCTGTAGCCCCAGTTGAACCGCCGCGCACAGGCTTTCAGCAAAGCCGGATACACGGCCTGCATGCCATGCGCATCGCGAAGCGACTTGCACGCCCGGCTCAGGATGAAGCGGCCCTTGTACTTGCGTAAAAGCCCCGCCTGCTGCGCGACCAGACGGGTAACATACAGCGCCTCGAAATCCTCCTCGCTGCTGACCTTGCCGACGGGTCGATCCATGCTGTAGGGCGAGGACCCGACAAAGGCGCGATGCACCTCCTGGCAGAAGGCGCGCGGCAGATTGCCCTTGGACGTGGCCTTCAGCTCCCCCGCATCCAGCGCCTGACACAGCTGCTCGAACAGCTGCGCGATCGGCGCATCCGGCGTCTCCGGCAGCACCGCGGGAAATTCCAGCCAGCGCGGCGAGTCGAACGGCGCATACAGCAAGGCATGCATCTGCACCGGCGACAGGCCATGAAAGTCATCGTGCGCCGCCTGGTTTTGCTGCTGCACCATCTCCTGCAAATCGCGCTGAATGCAACAGCGCCGGTAGGCACGGCCGCTGCCGCAATGACAGGCCTCGTCCGGCCCAACGGGGGAATCCATCATGTACGCGCCTCAACTGATCGTATTGGGTAACAGGCTCATCGTGTCTTTGCCGAAGCTGTCGGCCTGACGCACCGCCAGAGTCTAACGCCCCGGCATCACGTAGGTGTGGCCGGTCGCGGAACGTTCTAATGTGTTGATTGCACGATTCCTGTTGCCTGATGACCAAGTACCAGCAAGAACGGTGACAGGTGTACTTTTCTTGAGCAATCCAAACGGTCATAAGTGCACCTGTCACCATTTATCCTTGGCCAGCAACGAGGAAAAGTACGACAACATGCTGGCCCTGGCCTCCGGGAAACCCGGGGCGCTTCAGTTCATGCGCCCGCTCCGGTCGTTTGAATAAGGGTGACGCCGTCAGAGTTCCGCATTGAGAACATCCACGTAGGCGCGATAGCTGAAAATGCGATCCCGCTGGCGATGGGTCAGTTCCGACACAATATCCATGTCGATCAACTGCACCAGCATCCGGTTCACGGTGGCCAGTGCAAGGCCCGTGTCCTTCACTAGCGTCGCCGCCGTCGTCACCGGCTGGCGCTGCAGGGCCTGCAGCACGGCCAGGGCTGACGCCGCGCTGCGACCCAGCGTGGCAACGCGGTCACGGTCCTTGTTGACCAGCGCCAGCAGTTGCTGCGCCGTGGCCACCGCCTGCGCCGCGCTCTGCTCGACGCCCTCTGCAAAGTAATCCAGCCAGCGCTCCCAGTCGCCCTGCATACGCACGGCGTTGAGCAGTTCGTAGTACAGCGCTCGGTGCTTCTTGAAAAACAGACTCGGGTACAGCAACGGCTCGCGCAGCAGGCCGTCGTGCACCAGTTGCAGCACAATCAACAGTCGCCCGATGCGACCATTGCCATCCAGGAACGGATGGATGGTCTCGAACTGCACATGCGCCAGCGCCGCCTTCATCAACGGCGGCGTTGCCTCCGGCAGGTCGTTGAGAAAGCGTTCCAGGTCGCCCAGGCAATCCGCGACCACCTCGGCCGGTGGCGGCACGAACACGGCATTACCGGGTCGCGTGCCGCCTATCCAGACCTGACTGCGACGGAATTCACCCGGCGTCTTGCCCTGCCCCGTCGGGTTGTCCATCAGCACCGCATGGATCTCGCTGATCAACCGCAGGCTCAGCGGGAAGCCCCCACGCAGGCGGGCCAGCCCATGCTCCAGCGCAGCGACATAGCGGCTGACCTCGTGCGCGTCTTCCACCGGCACACCGGGCTGCTCGTCGATCTCATATAACAGCAGGTCCGCCAGCGAGGACTGCGTGCCCTCGATCTGCGAGGACAGCACCGCCTCCTTGCGCACGAAGCTGTACAGCAACAGCGCCGCATTCGGCAGCAGGGCCGAAACGGCATCCAGCCGCCCCAGGGCCACCAACGCATCGTCGAAGCGGCGACGCAGCGCGGGCGACCACTCCAGGGGCGGATGCGGCGGCAACGGCGCCGGCACGAAGGCCCGAAACGGCTCGCCAGCCGTGGATACGGTGCGGTATTCCCCCGGCGGCTGGCGAAGCATGACGCTCTCCGTGGACGAAGTGAAAGTAACGGCGGCCGTTAATTTTACTTCATGTTTTATCTTAAATTAGTGTGGCGGGCAACGACCAGATGACGTGGGCTGCCTTTTCGGCGACGAATGTTGCCAGGCTGTCAACATCGCACGCAGCGGAGCACCCGCGGCCAAGACCATGGGCACCTCTTCGGGTCCGCAAGCTTCATCAAGGAACCATCCAATAGGTTGGAGGCACACACCTTGATGCATTCCATTGTTTTATAGAAACTTTCCAACAGTGGCCCACCCTGCAGAACACCAATCTACAAGGTCGCCGGCCCGATCTGAATCGGCATGGTGCCACCCACCGAGCAGCCGCAGCTGATCTAAGTGGACCCGGCTGTCGCCAAGGCGGCCAGGGAGGTAGAGGCGGCGCTGAAAGCGATCATCGACGAGACGATTGGAGGGGGAATGGAACTTAGTTACCCCCGTCCCCTTTCCCCGCATGGCTTTGGGCCCATACGGTCGGACTGTGAACCGCTACAGGAGGGTCCAGGTGATGTATGGATGTAGTTCCCTGTGGTTGCAGTGTTGTTCACGACATCATGTCGCGTCCAGAAAGATTCACACCGTCGCGCGATAGCTCACCGCATCCAGCTTCAAGCGCTCGCGCATGTTCCCGCGCAGCATAAACATGCGCGGCCGCGCGCGGAATTCGAACAAACGGTACAGGTGAAACTGTCGTTTCGTCCGTTCGGAGAAATCGACCTCGTTGCGACTGACATAGAACGGCGTGGCCTTGGGGAACGCTGTGGTCTTGACCTCGATGAAGCGCTCGCGACCGCTTTCTTCATAGGAAAGTATGTCGTATCCGGCGCCGTCGCCCCGCGTCGAGGCAATATGCTCGACCTTGCCCGCTAGCGCCTCCTGACCCAGACGTTCAAGACGATCGCGCTCGTAGGCCAGCACTAACTCCTCGCCGGCTTTGCCCAAGGCCCGATTGCGCGCTTCCCGCGCTACATAGTCCCGCTGCACCGGCAGAAAGGACGGTGCTTTTGCCGCTATTGGATCGCTCACCTTGCAAGGCTTCGGCGGATCATCCAGCCAGTACCCGAAATCAATCCCCTCCGGCGCCACCGCCGGCTGCGTCGCCGCGTGAAGTGCCGCTTGGTCGAACAACGGATCATCAACGATCTGTTCGACCACGACTTCGTGCAGCAAGGCCTGGTAGTTCCCCAGCCGCTTGTAACCTGCGATGGATGGGCAGTTCATCGCGATCAGAATGGCGCTGATGTTCTGATGCTTGCGCTCGATGGATCCCTCCGATCGATCATTCAGCAGCTTTTGCAGCGCCCGCCGATGCTCCGTCTTGCTGTACTTCTGGCCGCTTAGCTCCTGAATCAGCATGCGTCGATAGTCGGCCACCGCCGCTTCAACTTCCTCGCGAGACCAAACTTGGCTCATGCTTGTGTCTGACTGCCATCGGACTTGGCCCGAAGCGCCTCGTACAACTGCGCCGGCCCCAGAAGAATGTGCAACAAGCCGTCGCGTATGCGTTGCGAATTCAATGCCTGGGTGCTCATGGTGGTATGCGCGTCGAAGGCGTCCATGATCGCGTTGCGCAATGCGTCCTTCAGGTCGGGCGAATTGGCAAATTGCTCCTTGCTGTTGCTCGCGGACTGCTGAATCAATGTCATGTTTTCCAGCATCTTGGATTTGAGTGCGCCGTTGACATATTGCAGCTGATCATCATCGGTGAGCTGACCATCGAACAGGCCATTGACCTTCTCGATGATCTCGACCAAATACGCACGCTCCTTATCCTGTACAGAACCACTTCCTACGGCATCCATGGGCGGCAATTTGTAGGAACCATCGGCATTGAGGTTCATCGGTTGACGTCCGGCATTGCGCAACGTGTGATGTGTGAGCACCACCTTGGACAGGTCCACTTGCTCGCGCTCACGACCGAACTCCAGCAATGGAATCAATCGCTTGTAGAAGACGAAACGCTTTTCGATGTCGGTGTTGCCGTAGTCGAACATCTGCGACAGGAAGGCGTAAAGCCGCACGTAGGCGCCCATGTCGTTCTTGAACAGCACCAGGGCATCCATGATGTCCTTGTTGGCCTCGGCAGCCTGCTCGTCGCCGTCGGCAAGCGCCGTGGCGCGCGCTTGTTGCGCGGCGCGGTAGCGCTTCAATAACCGGTCGGCCACCGGGGCAATCGCCGCGCTGAGTTGCGCCTGCGTCCCCTTGGGATCCAGCTCGACCCTCGCAACGCGGTCGACTTCAAATTCATCGTAATGCCCGCTGGCGTCCAGCTTGGCACGCAGGTCGTAGACCATGTGCGGATCGGTGGTCGCTTCCAGTTCAGCGGTGTCGTAATAGGTCTTGAACGCCTTGAGGATGTCGGCTGCATCGTTGACGAAGTCGAGGATGTACGTGGTGTCCTTGCCGGGATACGCGCGGTTGAGTCGCGAGAGCGTCTGCACCGCCTGGATGCCGCCCAGTTTCTTGTCCACGTACATGCCGCACAGTAGCGGCTGGTCGAAGCCGGTCTGGAACTTGTTGGCGACCAGCAGCAGGTGATGCGCGGGTTCGGCAAACGCCTCGCGGATGTCGCGCCCGCGCAAACCGGGATTGAGGTCGGCGCTGGTCTCCGTCACAGGCTGCGGGTAGCTCTCCGCATCGTTCACCTCGCCGGAAAACGCCACCAGCACCCCCAGCGGATAACCCTGTCGCTCGATGTAACCGCGAATGGCCTTCTGCCAGCGCACGGCCTCCTTGCGACTGCCCACCGCGACCATCGCCTTGGCCTTGCCGTCCAGCAGCGGCATCACGTTCGCCCGGTAGTGCTCCACCACCACCTGCACTTTCGAGGCGATGTTGTAGGGATGCAGGCGGACCCACTGCATGATCCCCTTCATCGCCGCGCTGCGCTCAACCTCGGTCTCGTCCAGTTCTTTGCCGTCGTGCGCCAGCCTGAAGGCCAGTTTGTAGGGCGTGTAGTTCTTCAGCACATCAAGGATGAAGCCTTCCTCGATGGCCTGGCGCATGGAATAGACATGGAACGGCTGCGGCAGACCGTCGGGCCCCGGACGGCCGAACAACTCCAGCATCTTCTGCTTGGGTGTGGCCGTAAACGCCACGTAGGTCAGCCCCTTGTTGCCCGCCCGCGCGGACATGCCGGCCTGCAAGATCACTTCGGTGTCGATCTCGCCGCCGTCCTGGTACTCGGCCCATTCCTCGGCGCTGAGCAACTGCTTGAGCTTGGAGGCGGCCTCACCCGTCTGCGAGCTGTGCGCCTCGTCGGCGATCACCGCAAAGGACTTGCCCTCGGTCGCGGCCAGTTCCTGCACGGCGTCCAGCGCAAACGGGAAGGTCTGGATGGTGCAGACAATGATCTTCTTGCCACCCTTCAGCGCCTGCCCCAACTGCGCACTCTTGCTTCCGCGCTCGTTGGTGATGGTCTCGACCACACCGGTGGTGCGCTCGAAATCGAAAATCGCTTCCTGCAGCTGGGAGTCCAGCACGTTGCGGTCGGACACCACCAGCACACTGTCGAACAGCTTGTTGTGGTCGGCGTCGTGCAGATCCGCCAGGAAATGCGCGCTCCAGGCAATGGAGTTGGTCTTACCCGATCCGGCCGAATGCTGGATCAAATAGCGCTGCCCCGGCCCGCTTTCGCGCACATCCGCGACCAGCTTCCGCGCCGCATCCAACTGGTGGTAGCGTGGAAATATCACCGTGGTCAGGCGCTTCTTGTCGTCACGCTTGCCGATCAGGTAGCGGCCCAGAATCTCCAGCCAGCTGTCACGTGCCCAGACCTCTTCCCATAGATAAGACGTGGCGAAGCCGTCCGGATTCGGCAGGTTGCCCGCCGCGCCCTCATTGCCGCGATTGAACGGCAAGAAGCGCGTGGCCTTGCCCTCCAGCTTCGTGGCCATCATGACCTCGGCCTGGCTGACCGCGAAATGCACCAGTGCACCGCCGGGGAAATTCAGCAGTGGCTCGATCAACCCACCTTTGGGATGCGGATGCCGGTCGAAGCGGTATTGATCCACCGCATCGCCCACGCTCTGCTTGAAGTCGGATTTCAGCTCCGCCGTGGCCACGGCGATGCCATTGAGAAACAGCACCAGGTCCAGCGCGTCCTTGGTGCGGTTGGGCGAATGACGCACCTGCCGCACCACGCGCAGGCGATTGGCCTCGTAGCGTTTCTGCAGGTCCGCATTCATCGCCAGCGCGGGCTTGAACTGCACCAGCGACAGCGGCTCTTTCAGCCCCAGCATTTCCACGCCGCGACGCAGCACATCCAGCGTGCCACGCTCATTGAGGTTCTTGCGCACGCGCTCGGCAAGGCGCTCGGCCAGGTCCGGACCATGACTCCTGTAAAGCCGTTCCCAGCTATCGGGCTGCGTAGCCTCGATCCAGGCCAGCAGGTCGGGAAGATACAAGCCATGCGCGCTATCGAAATGCGCTGCATCACCCTCGGCATACAGCCAGCCATCCGCGCCAAGGTGGCCGCAGATGGCCTGCTCGAAATGGTGTTCCTGATGAAGATTGCTCATGGCTACTCAAACATCTAGGGCAACGCTGAATAAGCCGTCGCCGTTATCCATCTGCCGGTCTGACCAGTTTCGCGTCTGATCGGCCGGGTAGATCAAGGTTTCTTGCTGGTAGTTTTCACTCTTTTCGCGCCG
>NZ_JAQIBU010000370.1 GCF_027858935.1 Oleiagrimonas sp.
TTTCCGATCCTGGTGCCGGGCCAGATCGTATCCAAGGAAATCTTGCTGTTCATGCGTGCTCTCGACGTCACCGAGATCCACGGCTACCGGCCCGATCTTGGCTTGCGCGTATTCACTGAGCAGGCCCTCGCCAGCGCCGGGGATTGATCCCCCGCGCCCGCGCCACAGACCCAGGAGGAAAGCCCATGGCAACCCGCCGCAAGAAATTGAAAAACCTGTCCGAGATCCGCCGCTTCTTCCACCGCAATGAAGAGCCCATCTATTTCGTCAGCGCCACCAACTTCAACCTGCTCGGACTGGATGAGTGGGTGAAGAATTTCAAGTACATCAATTACATCGATTGCTACGACGGCGCTCACCCCAACGTGTTCTGCCCGGACGAACATCCGCATGCCGAATTCCAGTCGATCGAGGACATCAACAACTATCTGCTTGAACACAAGCAGGTCGTCGACCTGATCGAAGATCGCGGCGGCAAGCCGCGCCTGGTGTTCCTGATGTTCGACGAACGTACCGAGGCTCTGGCCAAGGAACTGGGCGCCGAGGTGTGGTTCCCCAAGGCCAGCCTGCGCAACCGGGTAGACAACAAGATCGAGACCGTACGCATCGGCGACAAGGCCGGTGTCCCCAGCGTGCCCAACACCCTGGCCGAGGTGCCTGACTTCAAGACCTTGATGGAAATTGCCGAAGCTTCCGGGCTGGGCCGCGACCTGGTGTTGCAGTCGGCCTACGGCGACTCCGGGCATACCACGTTCTTCATCAAGTCCGAGGCGGATTTCCGCAAGCACCAGCACGACATCGTCGATGCCGGTGAGATCAAGATCATGAAGCGAATCAATTGCCGCGGTTCGGCCATCGAGGCCTGCGCCACCAAGCGCGGCACCATCGTCGGCCCGCTGATGACCGAACTGGTGGGCTTCCCGTCGCTGACCCCGTATCGCGGCGGCTGGTGCGGCAACGAGATTTTCGCCAATGCGTTCTCGCGCAAAACCCGCGAAAAGGCACGCGAATACACCTATCGGTTCGGCGAGCAGTTGCGCAAGGAAGGTTATCGCGGCTATTTCGAGCTGGATTTCCTGATCGATCAGCGCAGCAGGGAAATCTACCTGGGCGAGCTGAACCCGCGCATCACTGGCGCCAGCTCCATGACCAACCACGCCGCCTTCGCGCACGCCGACGCACCGCTGTTCCTGTTCCATCTGCTGGAGTTCTCCGGGATCCCCTTCGAGCTGGACATCGACGAACTGAACGAACGTTGGGCCGACAAGGACAACATCGACGACTGGTGCCAGATGGTGGTCAAGCACACCGACGACAGTATCGACATGATCACAGAGGCGCCGCGTAGCGGCATCTGGCGCATGCACGATGATGGCAGCGTCGAATACTCGCGCTTCGACTATCACCGTCGCGCAGTGGAGAGTGAGCGCGAGGCTTTTTTCCTGCGCATCCTCAAGCCCGGCGATTACCGTTACGAAGGGGCCGATCTGGGTATCCTGGTCACGCGTGGGCGCGCCATGGACGACAAATTCGCTCTCACCGAACGGTCGAAGAAATGGATCAAGGGCATGCGCAGGCACTTCAAGGGCCGTGCCCTGACCGAGGCTGCGCCACCTGACCTGGCCGAACACCAGTTCAAGATGCTGTAGTGCGCACGACCCATGGACCCAGCGTGTCCCCACGTGTCCGTTGAATCCATGCGGCTTTGCGTTCAATCTGTTCTCGTCCTTGCGACGACCTCAATGGCGAAAGTCTGCGAGAACCCATACCGGCGCGGCATACTCGGTGCTGCTTCTGGATGCCAGACTTGGGCGTCCAGGGCTTGCCGATCGTCGCTGTGCGGCTCGTCCCGTGCGGTCATCGCGCGGGTCCACGAATAACTCAAACGGGAGTCGGCGCCGCGTATGGATCTGTTGTTCAGCGCCCTGGACGATCATGCGGGTGAAAACTGGGGGCCGTGGTTCCGCGCACTTTGGCCGCTCTACCGCCAATGGTTTTTGCGCGAGGGCATGGAGAATCGCGCGACCTTTCTGGAGTCGCGTCTGGCCCTGCGCGAACACATGCCGCAGATACTGCCGCTGTGGGAGCGTTGCGTGGAAGCTGCGGGTGGCGGCGACCTTGAAGCGCGATTTCTCAGCCTGTACTGCCCGCCGGCCTATTTCAGCGGCTGCTCGCAGGCCGTGTGGCCGGGCACCTCGCCGCTGCTGGTGCGCAATTACGATTACCACCCGGGTGCGTTCGACGCGCTGGTGTTGCGCACGCACTGGGGCCCGCGCCGCGTGCTTGGTACCAGCGATTGCGGCATCGGTCTGCTCGATGGCATCAACGACGCCGGATTGGCGATGTCACTGACGTTTGGCGGGCGCCGCGTGGTTGGCGAGGGGTTCGGCGTGCCGATCATCCTGCGCTACGTCCTGGAAACCTGTGGCACCACCGAAGAGGCCGCGCTGGCCCTGGCGCGCATCCCCACGCACATGGCCTACAACGTCACCGTGCTGGACGCGCAGCAACGTCACGCGACCGTCTACATGGCCCCCGACAAGCCCGCCGAAATCACCCACGCTGCAGTCGCCACCAACCACCAGGGACGGGTCGACTGGGCCGGCCACGAGCGCATGACCGCGTCCGTGCGTCGCGAGCGCTTCCTGTTGCAACGTCTCAGCCTGCATCCGGAAAGCGAAGCCAGCTTCATCGGTGCCTTTCTCAAGCCGCCGTTGTACTCACTGGCGTTTGAGCGTGGCTTCGGCACGCTGTACACCGCCGCGCTGCGCCCCGATCTGGGCAGCGTCAGCTACCACTGGCCGGACAGCACCTGGCGCTTCCAGTTGGACGCCTTCCAGCCCGGACAACGGCACATCCGCTATCTGGCGCCGTGGTAACCCCGCGTTCTCAAGTGACACCAAAAATGGAATTTTCTCGCAGACTTTGCCGAGGAGGTTGCATGAAAAAGTCCGGATGTACCGCCAGCCAGATTCTGGCCGTGCTCAAGCAGGCCGAGGCCAGCAGCCCCGTGCCGTAACTGTGCCGGGAGCATGGCATCAGCTCGGCGACGTTCTACAAGTGGCGCAGCACGTTTGGCGGCATGGATGCATCGCTGATGTCCCAGCGCAAGGCGCTGCAGGACCAGAACCGGCGTCTGAAGAAAAGGTACGCCGACGCTTGGCTCCACTTTTGGCGCCCGCTGAAAGCGGGGGGATGACCCTGCCGCTGCAGGCGCTGAGTTACAGCGCCGCTACGTATCATCAACGCAACGACGGGTGGACAGCCATGGCTGTCACGGCACAGCGCTTGCTGCAATCTGCATTCCACGTGCCCGTTTTGCATGACCAGGGCACCGCTCAGTCGCGGATGCGTGCGTTGGTCTGGCGCTCCATCTCGATATTGAATTCGGCACCGAGCAGGAACACCAAGGCAGTCAGGAAGAACCATGTCATCACCACCATGACCATACCCAGCGAGCCGTAAACGTTGCCGAATTGACCCACGTGGGAGATGTACAGTGACATGCTTGCCGATGCGGCGAGCCATAGCGCAGTGCTGAACACGGAACCCGCGCTCACCCACTCCCAGCGCGGCTGCGAGTGGCTGGGGCCGAAGCGGTACAGCATCGTCATGCTGACCAGGGCGGTGATGGCGATGACCAGCCAGCGCGCGACCAGCGCGAACACGTACAGCATGGTGGAATTTGATGACATCTGGTGGATCACCAACGGCGCGCCGACGATCATGGCGAGCGCCAGCAGCCAGAAGACCAGCGCCCCGAGTGCCAGTGCCAGTGCCGTGCCGAACAGTGCCGTCCAGCTGCGTTTCTCTTCTTCTTCGTAGACAATGTTGAGTGCGCTGATGATGCCGAGTACGCCGCGCACAGCCACCCATACGGCAGCAATGATGCTCAACACAATGCTGAATCCGAGCTTGAGTCCGGAAGCACGCACGATGGCGTTCATGTCGCTGTGCAGCGCGTGCACCACGCTGGGTGGCGCCATGGAAGACAGGGACTGCAACTGGTGCGAGAGCTGCGCCGGTGACGTCACGAGGCCATAGACGGAGATCAATGCCGTCAGCGTGGGCAGCAGGGCGAACAAGGCCAGGAAAGCCATTCCGGATGAGGCGATGAACACGTGGTCGCTCAGAACCTCGCGACCCATGCGTCGTGC
>NZ_JAQIBU010000012.1 GCF_027858935.1 Oleiagrimonas sp.
AGGCGCTGTCGGCGCGCGCCGAGGTGGCGTTGATCGAGGCCGGGAAAGGACTTCCGGACATGCCATTCACGGCCAATGCGGGCGTGGTGCTGGGTGACCTGTTTGTTCCCAGCCGCTTCACCCACGAGCAGCGACGCGGCGAGGAGCCGTTGTTCGAGCGCTGGTTCGCCGAGCACGGCTACCGCGTGCAGCGGCTGCCCGGGGATCTGCCGTTCGAGGGCGCTGGAGACGCCCTGCTGGACCGCACCGCCCCGCGCTTGTGGATGGGGCATGGCCACCGCACCGATGCAGGCTGCGCCGAACAACTTCAGGACCTGCTGGATATCGAGGTCATCCCGCTGCGCCTGGTCGACCCGCGCTTCTACCACCTCGATACCTGCTTTTGTCCGCTCCTGAATGGCGTGCTGATGTACTACCCGGCTGCATTCGACGAGGCATCGCGCGCCGCGATCGAGGCCCGCGTGCCGGCGGACAAACGCCTGGCCGTGGCCGAAGCGGACGCCGAGGCCTTTGCCGGCAACGCGGTGGACACGGGCGATGTCGTGCTGCTCAATCACGCCAGTGAACCTCTCGCCAGGGCGCTGGAAAGTTTCGGCTACAGCGCCGTGCAGCACCCGCTCGGAGAATTCATGAAGTCCGGCGGCTCGGCCAAATGCCTGACCTTGCGCCTGGACGAGCCGCGCTGAGTCTGGACCGTGTATGCCGTTCGAGCATGAGTGCCTGCATGACAGCAAGCGTCCCGCCGCTGCATAGTGGGGCATGAACCAATGGGGTTTGTATTGAGGAAATGCACATGAATGTACTGACTTCCATGCTGGTCTGGAGCGTGTTCCTGGGTCTGGTACAGGTGGTGCTGGTGGTTCTGGCAGCCATCGGCCAGCGTGGACTGGGCTGGGCGGTGAGCCCCCGTGACCAGAACAACACACCGTTCACCGGTGTTGGCGGGCGCCTGCAGCGCGCGCTGCGCAATTTCCTGGAAACCTTCCCGATGTTCGCCGCAGTGACCGTGGCGGCGCTGGCGATGGGCCGCACCGGAAGCCATGTGGCGCTGGGTGCGGAGCTGTATTTCTGGGCCCGACTGGTCTATGTGCCGGTCTACGCCGCGGGCATTCCTTGGCTGCGCACGTTGGTGTGGGCGGTGTCCATCGTCGGCATCGTGATGATCGCGCTGTCGTTGTTCTAGGGCGATGGACGGCCATCCTCTGGCAGGGCGCGTGATCGCCGTGACCGGTGCCAATCGCGGCATTGGACTGACGACAGTGCGTGAGCTGCTCGAGCGCGGGGCGAGCGTGCTGGCGGGCACGCGCGATCCCGCTAGCATGCCGCACCAGTCGCACAACCACCTGCAGGTGCATGCGCTGGATGTGACCGATGCGTGCAGCTGCGACGCCTTCATCGATGCCGCGCTGGTGCATTTCGGACGGCTGGACGGGCTGGTGAACAATGCCGGCATCCTGCTGGACCGTGGTCGTGATGCGCTGGCGCTGGACGAAGCCAGTCTGCGCGCGACCCTTGACACCAACCTGCTTGGTACATGGCGACTATGCCAGCTGGCCCTGGTGCCCATGCGCGAGGCCGGGTTCGGGCGGATCGTCAACCTCACCTCCGGCTGGGGCGGCATGGATGCGATGGCATCGGCGGACACGCCGCCGGCCTACGGCCTGTCCAAGCTGGCGGTCAACGGCCTGACCCGGCAGTTGGCCGCGGCGCTGGATGACGAGCCGGCCGATATCCGGATCAACGTCCTGGACCCGGGCTGGGTGCGCACCGACATGGGCGGCGCCGGTGCATCCCGCGAAGCGTCCGAACCGGCCGCTGAAATCGCCGACCTGCTGGCCGAGTCGGCCGACGGTCCGCACGGCCAATGCATGCACCGTGGCCGCGTCATCGACTGGTGAACGCGAAGCCCCGACATCGCCTAGCGCATGCATGGCACGTTAGGATCGTGCCTTTGCATACACGACGGTGCGAGACAGCATGAACGAACTGCAACCCGTCCAGGTCCATTGTCCGTATTGCGGCGAACCCATCGAACTGACCATCGACTGCTCGCTCGGCGCGCAGCGCTATATCGAGGATTGCCAGGTGTGCTGCAAACCGATCGAGGTTGCCGTGCGTATACAGCACGACGGTCTGCCCGAGGTTGCCGTACGCCACCAGGACGAGATCTGACCCACACCCCCAGCGAAAAGGAAACACGGCATGGCAACGCATATCCAGATTGAAGGCGGCGGACATCGCATCGGCGCCTGGCAGGGCGAACCCGATGGTGCGCCGAAAGGCGGCCTGGTGGTGATCCAGGAGATCTTCGGTGTCAACGCGCACATTCGCCGCGTGGTCGATGGATTTGCCAAGGACGGATACCGCGTCATCGCGCCGGCGTTCTTCGATCTGGTGCGCCCGGATGTCGAGCTGGACTACGACGAGCAGGGCATCAAGGAAGGGATCGCCCTGGCCGGTCAGGTGCAGTTCGAACCCGTGATCGAACTGGTCAAGGCCGCCGCCGACACGCTGTCCAGCGCCGGCAAGGTCGGTGTGGTCGGCTACTGCTGGGGCGGCACGGTCGCCTATCTTTCCGCGATCCGCCTGGGCTTGCCGGCGGTAAGCTACTACGGCGGTGGCAATACCCGATTCGTCGACGAGCCGGTCAAGGCGCCGGTCATGTTCCACTATGGCCAGCTGGACCAGCACATCACGGCAGCCGATCGCGACCGCGTGCGCCAGGCCAATCCGGACGCCGAGTTTTTTGTCTACCCGGCCGATCACGGGTTCAATTGCGATGTCCGGGCAAGCCATGACGAGGTGTCGGCCGCGCTGGCCCGCCGTCGCACGCTGGACTTCTTCGCCCGGCACCTGACATGAGCGCCACGTCATGAACCTGTCCTTCCTTGGCATGGGCATGGTCGGCGTATGGGAGGCCGCGCTGATTGCGCTGGTCGCGGGACTGGTCCTGTACGGCCTGCTGCACGCACTCATCGGCAAGCGCGCCGAATGGACTGCGGCACGGGAAATCGGCTGGGCGTTCCTGGCCACTCTGGTCACGGCCTGCGGCGCGGACCTGTGGCATCTGGTCTACATGGGCATCGTGCCGATGGAGTCGCCCGTGACCATACAACGGATCTTGTCCGGTATTCATGATCCGGACTATCTGGGCACGCGGGTGGTGTTCGAGATCGTCGCGGCCAGCTTCGGGGTGATGCTGGGCTGGCTTCTGTTCGGCTGGCGTCCTGGAGGGCGCGGCAAGCCCTCGCCGTGATCGGGATGAGCGACGCGAGGGCCACGCCGCTCATATTCCCGGGACGGATTATTTGGAATAGATCATGCGGCGCAGGGTGTTGTCCTTGCGGCCCCAGTGGTGCCATAACGCGATCAGGGCGTGGATGATGACCAACCACAAGAACACGTTGCCCGCGATCACGTGAATGTTGCCCAATTGCTTGGACAGGGCCTTGTCCGGCGCCACGAACTGCGGCAGCGAAAGGCCCCAGAAACCCGGATTGTGGTTGCCGGCCTGGACCATCAGCAGGCCAACAATGGGCTGGCCGATCATCAGGAGGTAGAAGACCCAGTGCACCAGGCGCGCAGGAATGCTCTGCCACCACGCTAACGGGGGGACGATCGCCGGACGCCCTCCGGTCAGGCGCACGATCAGCCGCGGCACGAACAGGATCAATACCGCCAGACCGAACTGCATGTGCCAGTACATCATGTCCGAGCGCAAAGCCGACCCGCGAGGGGCATAGTCGTGAAGTTCGACAAGAGCAAGTGCGCCGATCACCAGGGTCGCGATGACCCAGTGCAGGTTACGGTGCCAGAATCCATATCTTGAGGTCTTCTTCATGGTAGTACTGTTCTCCTTTACAATGGGACATGGTGTGCCACCTGATTTTGCGCAGGATAACGATACAACTGCCCGCAACAGAACATGGGTGGCCGTGAGTCGCACGGGACCGGATTTGCAGAACGGATCATCCCGCTCTCGGCAGATGCAGATTGCCCGGCGCCCGGCGCCGACGTACATTCGATTATTGCATGCAAACCTTTCGTCTTCTTTGGCATCCAATGCAGGCGCGTCGTCATCAAGACACTTTCCTGCGCGAGGAGGAAAACAATGATCGAGGTATTCGCGATACTGCTTGTGGTGGGCTTGCTGTGGCTTGCGGTTTCGGTCGTCGGGCTCGTCCTCAAGCTCGTCCTGGGGCTTGTGGTCGGGCTTTTCAGCGTGTTCGGCGGATTGCTGGCGCTGCTTCTGGGGCTGCTGATGCTTCCCGTGGTCGCGCTGCTGGCCCTGCCGCTTTTCCTGCCGCTTGCGTTGATGATCGGGTTGGTCTGGCTGCTGGCTCGCGCCGTGCGGCGTCCCGTCGCAACGGCTGCGCCGAACCCGCGTTAGCCTGATCACGGATTGCTGCACTGGAGCAGCAATTGGTGTGCCCTGGACCTTGGCCCGATCCAGCATTTGGGGTCGGGTTTGCGAGAAGCTGCACGCACAAGCGCGGTGTTGTGCTTCGCAGCAATAGCAATCCTGTTTTCAGCTCGCGTCGCTGCCACGACGCGCTCCATGGGCAGTGCACAGGCTTTCAGAGGGACGCTTGGACTTCCCTGGCTGAACCCGTTGCGGCCCTGCGTTCAGTGGGCCACCAGCATCGGCATGCGTGCGTTCCCGAACAGGTGCCGGGTGGCGCCCCCCAGGACCAGCTCGCTGATGCGAGAGCGACCCCATGCGCCCATCACCAGCAGGTCGGCTCCAAAGTCGTTGGCCGCGGCGTCGATAGCGGGACCGGACGGTCCGTCGGGATGGAAGGGATGGATATCCGCCTCGATGTCGTGGCGATCCAGCCAGGTTCGCAGGTCCGGGACGGGAGGGCGCATCGGGTCGGCGCGCTCCGGGTCCGCACTGCCGTCCAGAATGCTTAGTGCATCGGCGCTGCGCAACAGCGGAAGTGCGCCGCGCAGGGCGAGATTGGCTTCACGGCTGCCGTTCCAGGCCACGCAGATGCGGCTGCCGCAGCTTGTTACCGGTGTATCGACGGGTACCGTCAGCACCGGGGTGCAACTGCCGAACACGCAACGCGAGACGGCCCCATAACCCAGCGGTGCATCGCGGCTTTCATTGTCGCGCATCATCACCAGCAGTTCGTAGGCGGAAGCCATGTGGCAGAGCACGGATGCATCGTCTCCATGAGCCACGCGCCAGTCGCCCGTGATCGCAAGGTCCCGCAGTTGCGACTGGAACCA
>NZ_JAQIBU010000057.1 GCF_027858935.1 Oleiagrimonas sp.
GCAGGACAGCCGCTATAGTGTCGGTATAGACCTGTTCCTCCAAGAGATCCCCGCATGAAGCTGATTACCGCCATCATCAAGCCATTCAAGCTCGACGACGTTCGCGAAGCGCTGGCCGATATTGATGTGCAGGGGCTTACCGTCAGCGAGGTGCGTGGATTTGGGCGACAGAAAGGCCACACTGAACTGTATCGAGGTGCCGAGTACGTGGTCGATTTTCTTCCCAAGATCAAGATCGAGGCGGCCGTGTCGGATGATTTGCTGGAGCGGGCGTTGGAAGCCATCCAGCAGTCGGCGCGCACAGGCAAGGTGGGGGACGGCAAGATCTTCGTCAGTTCGCTCGAACAGGTGGTCCGTATTCGCACCGGCGAGCTGGATGCCGATGCCCTGTAGCGGGCGTTGCCTGCCTGGAAACCTGGCCTGAATGGCCCGGCGACCTCGCGTCCACACGAGGAATTGAGGGACTGATTTGCAATCCGGTACCTGCGCTATGATGACGGAGCCCTGCGCTGCCCTGGAGACCTGCTCTGTATCCGTCGGACTTGGGATCGCGCGTCGGTGCAACAAACCGCGTACTTGACTGCCGCCAGATACCAGGCGGTTTCGGCAAGGGCGGATCCCTGACGGCACGGATGCCGTGTGTATCCGTGAATCCCAGCCCGTGAGGTTCGCCCAGACAGCATCATGAATGTTTCGGTTCTACCGGATTTCCTGGCCATTGGCGGGCTGGTCGCCGTGTTCTGGTCGCTGCTCAAACGGACCCGGCAGTCCCGGCTTCGCTACTGGCTGGTGGGTTGGGTACTGGTGCTGGTGCATATCGTGGCCCAGTTCATCAGCCAGAACGTCGCTGCGGCGGCGACACCCGCGATCGCGGTTTCCCTGATCATGCTGCTGCTGACCAGCATGGCATTCATCTGGGCCGGTAACGACATGCGCCGGCAGCCGACCAAACGAGACCTGCCGGCCACCCTGCTCGCCGCTACCCCGGATGCGGTTTTGTATGCGTGCCTGGTGTACGGGGTGACCGACAAAGCGATCTACTTCGCGCTGACTACTGCCGGACTGCTGGCCACCTTGTGGGTATTCCGCGGCGGCCGGCGCAGCAGTGACCGAAGCGGTTTGTTGCTGCGCCCGGTCGCCATATTCAGCGTTTACGCGTTGCAGGCCCTGCTGCTGTATCTGGATCGTACCGATAGCGTCCTGAACTGGTCGTTGTGCTGGCATTACCTTGCCGTCGCGATCTTCTTTCGCATGGGCTCTACACGTTCCAGTGTCGGTGTGCTTTTCACCACCATCAGCTTCCTGGCCTGGGCCCTGGTGTTTCCGGTCGGCCTGCTGTTCCATGTTCTGCTTCCGCATGTCCAGGTCGAGCACGAAGTCTGGAACCTGCCCAAGTTCCTGGTCGCTACCGGCCTGATCTTCACCCTGCTCGAAGAGCAGATGGCCAAGGCTGAGCATGCTTCGCTGCATGACGCATTGACGGGGCTGCCCAACCGGCGCCTGTTCCTGCAGCGTCTGGAGGTGGCCATCGCGGATGCTCAGCGAAACCGCAGGTCGCTGGCGCTGGTGGTCATTGACCTGAACGACTTCAAGCAGGTCAACGACTCGCTTGGCCATGCGGTGGGCGACGCTCTGTTGCGGCAGATCTCAAGCCGCTTCGCCAGCAGCGTGCGGGAACAGGATACGCTGGCGCGCCTGGGTGGCGACGAATTCGCGGTGATCCTGGTCGACGGACATGGCGGCGATGTGGCGCAGCGGGTCATGGACTCGCTGCATGCGGCGCTGGGATCCGGATTCGAGGTCGACGGACACCGCTTGCGCGCTCAGGCCAGCATCGGCATGTCGCTGTACCCCGACGAGGGCGAGGACGAGACCCAACTGTATGCCTTCGCCGACCGCGACATGTACCGACAAAAGCTGCTTTCGCGGTCCCGCTTGGAGAGCGTCGAAGCGACCGGCGGGTCCATCTCGAGCTAACGGCATGTCATGAATGTGTGGCGGCATGCTCGCGATCCGGTCATGCCCCGCGTTCTTATCATTCCCCAGAGCTTGCCTTAGGATGGGAACGGATGCAGGCGTGAATATCATGCGATGACTGGGTGACATCCCTCCACGCGTGGAGACCATTTGCAACAGGAAGCCATAGATGACGTCAGCGAACGATGTAATCCCGCCATGCGCGTCATGTCGCGACGGGGCACCGCTTTCATTCGCATTCACCATGGCTTTCCAGCCGATCGTCCACTTACGCTCGCGAAGTGTCTATGCGTACGAAGCGCTTGTGCGCGGTGCCGACAATACCGGTGCGGCAGACATCCTGGACCGCATCAATGAGAGCAACCGCTACATGTTCGACCAGTCCTGTCGCGTGAAGGCGGTCGAATTGGCGGCGAAACTGGCTGTGCCGTGCTTTGTCAGCATCAACTTCCTGCCCAATGCGGTGTACCAGGCTGCAACATGCATCCGTGCCACCCTGCAGGCGGCGCGACGCTTCGGGTTCCCGATCGATCAATTGATCTTCGAGGTCACGGAAAAGGAGGAGTTGGTCGACAAGGAGCACCTCAAGAGCATCATCCGTGAATACCAGCGGCAGGGATTCAAGACCGCTATCGATGATTTCGGCGCCGGTTATTCCAACCTCAACCTGCTGGCCGAGTTCCAGCCCGATCTGATCAAGCTGGACATGGCGCTGGTGCATCGCATCGACAAGGATCCGGTCCGCCAGGCCATTGTGCAGGGGGCCCTCGGCGTATGCCGCGCGCTGGACATCGATGTGATTGCCGAGGGCGTGGAAACGTTAGCCGAGATGGACCTGTTGGCGGACATGGGCATCGAACTGTTCCAGGGCTTCCTGTTCGCGCAGCCGGCCTTCGAGCGACTGCCCGTGGTGACATGGCCGGAAGGGACCTGATCCTGGATCCCTGCTGCGCGGTGGCAGTCGTCAATCGATCAGGATCGGCTCGTGCATGCCCGGCATGTGGCTCTTGGTGCCGCATTGTCCAAGTATGTCCTCCATCACGCGCATGCCGCGGTCATATTCCCCGTGCACCAGGAACACCTTGCGACGCGGATGGGTGCCCAGTCAGGCCAGTAGTTCGGCCTGGTCGGCGTGCGCCGAGAAGCCGTTGATGGTCCAGACTTTGGCGCGCAGCATGATCTTCTCGCCGAACACGCGCACGCTGGAGGCTCCATCGATGATGGCACGCGCCAGCGTACCCTTTGCTGCGTAACCCACAAACACCACGCTGCAGCGATCGCGCCATAGGTTGTGCTTGAGATGGTCGCGGACCCGGCCGCCAGTGCAGATGCCCGAGCCGGCCAGGATCACCGCGCCGCTGTCGATGGAGTTGATGGCCATGGAGGCGGAAGTATCGCGCGTGAAGTGAAGCCCTGGCATGTCGAATGGATCGCCGCCCCGCAATTCCTGCAAAAAGTCGTTGTCGTAGCATTCCGGATGGCGGCGAATGATCTCGGTGGCCGAGATGGCCATTGGGGAATCCAGGAAGATCCGCACGTGGGGCGGGATCATTCCGTCGCGCAAGCCCTGGTGCAGCATGTACAGCACTTCCTGCGCCCGCTCCAGGGCAAAGGTCGGGATGATCACGTTGCCGCGGCGCGCCGAGGTCTCGCGAATGGACCGGTACAACTCCTCGATCGAGTCGGGCAGCTTGCGGTGCATGCGGTCGCCGTAGGTGGTTTCCATGACCACGTAGTCGGCAACGGGCGCCGGCACGGGATCGCGCAGGATCGGTTTTCCGGGACTGCCCAGGTCGCCGGAAAACAGCATGCTGCGCTGGATCGTGCCGTCATCCAGCGCAAGCAGGACCGAGGCCGAACCCAGGATATGGCCGGCATCCAGGAACTGCGCGTGGACGCCTTCGGCCACGGCAAAGGTCGCGCTGTAGCCGATGTCGCCGTCGAAGAAATCGAAGGCATGCAAGGCGTCGTCCAGGGTATACAGCGGCGCTTGGGTCTGTTCGCCGCGCCGACCGCCACTACGCCGCTGGCACTGGGCGGCCTCTACCTGCAGGCTGGCGGCGTCGAGCAGGATCACCCGGGCCAGCTCCCGGGTTGCCGCGGTGCACAGGATCCTTCGATCAGCGCCGGTCGAGGTTGTAATAGAGCTCTTCTTCCTGCTCTAAGTGCAGGCGCACCACCGTGTCCAGCTGCAGCAGCAGATGCTGGACCTGTTCCATGCCTGATGTGGTCTCGTCCGCGGCGGCATGCAGGCGCTTGAGCCGCTGCACCAGGCGGAAGATTTCGCGATGGGTGTGGCTCATCGCCGCAAGCGGGTCCTCCCCATGCAGCTGGCTGGCAAGTTGCGGGTACAGATCGGCCTCGTCGGCGTGTTCGTGCGGGAGCAGGTCGCGATCGAGCATCGCCAGTAGTTCGGTCAGTTCGCGCTGGGCAGCGTGCGGCCCCACGCCGGCTATGGTGCGGGCGGAGTCGTGGAGACGCTGCAGCAGGGGCAGCAGCGCGTTGTGTTCTAGACGAAGCCGGTCGGCATGCGTGCCCTCGAGCGCGGGGACTGCTCCCAGCCCACGCGCCGCGCCCAGTGCGCGCAGGGCATGCACGATCACCGCCACGTCGATGACTTCCTGCACAATGGCGCCGTCCAGTGGCGGCAGGTACCCCCAAGCGGCCACCAGCATGGCAACGAACGACAACCCCATGCCCCCCAGCACGCCCTGCACGGCGATGCGCCGCGAACGACGGGCGATCTGCATGGCTTCCGCAATGCGGTCAAGCCGGTCGGCCAGCAGCACCACGTCGGCGGCCTCCGACGAGGCCGTGGCGCCGCGCGCGCCCATGGCGATGCCGACATCGGCGGCCGCCAGCGCGGGCGCATCGTTGATGCCGTCGCCAACCATCAGCGTGATGCCCAGTGCGCGGGCCTGCACAATGGCGTCCAGTTTGTCGGCAGGTTCAAGACCGGCGTGCACTTCGTCCACGCCAGCGGCCAGGCCGATCGTGTCGGCGGTATCGATGCGATCACCGGTCAACATGACAATGCGCTGGATGCCGGCGCGGCGCAGCAGCCGCAACGCACGCGGTGATTCCAGCCGCAGCTGGTCGCTGAACAGCACCGCGCCGGCCACAGTGCCATCGATGGCGATGAAGCTGCCGCCCATCGACTCATGGTCCATGCGCTGCAGCGTGGTCTTGATCCAGGGCGTTTCCCGCGCCTGCGCAGCCACATACGCGGCATTGCCCAGGACCACTGCGTGGCCGTCCACATGACCGAGCAGTCCTGCCCCCGGTTGCTCGTGCACATCCACGGGGGGCTGCAGGGGCAGCTCCCGCTGGTGCGCCGCGGTTACGATGGCCTGCGCGATCACGTGCGGCGAGGCCTGCGCCAACGAAGCGGACAGCTGCAGCAGGCGTTGCGCGGACATCGTGCCGGCCGTTTCAACGGCGACGATCACGGCCTGGCCAGTAGTCAGTGTGCCGGTCTTGTCCAGAAACAGCGTGCGTGCGCCAGCCAGCGCCTCCAGCGTTCCACCGTTCTTGACCAGGATCCCGCGTTTGGCACAGCGTGAAATTCCGGCGACCAGCGCCACCGGTACCGCCAGGATAAGTGGACACGGTGTAGCCACGACCAGTACCGCCAGTGCGCGCAGCGGATCGCCGCTGAACAGCCATGCCAGGCCGGCAATCAGCAGGGTCACCGGGATCAGGATCAGCGCGTAGCGATCAGCCAGTCGGGCCATCGGCGCGCGCGAGTCCCGTGCCGATTCGACCATGCGCACGATGCCGGCATAGGTACTCTGGCGGGCGCTCTGCCCGGCCCGAAACTCGAACGGCGAGCCGGCATTGACCCCGCCACTGCGGATCAGCTCGCCCGGGGCGCGGCGCACCGGCAGGGATTCACCGGTCAAGGCCGATTCGTCCAGCGTGGCGCTGGCGCCCAGCACCGTGCCGTCCACCGGCACCACTTCGCCCATGCGCAGCAGTAAACGGTCGCCTGGGACCACCTCGTCCACGGGCACCTTTTCCAGTTCGTCGTCGCGATAACGCCAGGCGAAACGGGGTGCACGGTCGATCAATCGCCGCAGCTCGCGTTCGGCGCGCCGACCCACGTAATCCTCCAGGGCCCGACCGCCCGACAGCATCAGCGCGATCACGGCAGCAACCAGTGCCTGCCCCATGGCCACGGCGCCGCTGATGGCCAGCAACGCAATCAGGTCCACGCCCATTTCCCGGCGCAGCAGGTGGCGGACGACCTCCACCAGGAGCAATGCCGCCAACAACACGCCGCTGGCGCCCCAGGCCAGGTCGGCCAGATGGCCACGATCAAGAACGCGCAGTATGCCGCCCGCGGTCAGGGCCAGCAGGGTGAAAGCAAGCAGGCCCGAATTGAGCCAGCGTTGAAGCCGCCTCACTTGCAGACCCGCACGGGCAGGTCGCCTTGCTGGACCACCTTGCAGGTCTGGCTGCCCAGCAGCAGCCGATGCAGGCCGCCGCGGCCGTGCGAGCCCATCACGATCAGGTCACAGCCCGGTGTCGCAGCGAGTTCCACGCTGGCGTTGGCCGGTTGCGGGGCGAACAGGAACTCGGCCTCGAAGGGCGTGCCATCCATCTTCGCGCGCTGGCGAACCTGGCCCAGGATCTGCCTGGCCTTGGCGATGACCTGCGCGGTATGGGTGGCCTCAGGGATCTGCGCTATTTCGGTGCAATGGAGCATAGCCGCAAAAGGGGCCAGCACATGGATTGCATGGATTTTCGCGTCGCACGTTCGCGCCAGACCAACGCCCACATCCACGGCGTGCATGGACAGTTCGGAACCGTCAGTCGGCGACAGGATGTGCTTGTACATGGACAATCCTCCGGCACCGGGTTGCGCGGGTTCACGGGTCTGCAAAGACTGCGCACACGTCCGTGCAGGCACGGCCAGCGTGCGCCGAACACCAGGCGCAGGCGTTGACCGGGGTCAAGTGCGCGCCCGACGGTGCGTTGTGCGTCAGGAGTCGTTCGGCGGGCGCCCAGCGGCGCGACGGCCATGTCATCGCGCGGCGAGCGATGGCTTTGCTGGTGAGCCGATTCCGGCTCATGTCCGGGTACTCGGATCATCCACGGGATGAGCTGAAGGACATGCTGATGGCCCCACACGGCAGCATCGTCAGAATGGCCGGATGAGCCATCGCCGGATGCTGCACAAACCAACGACGCTGGCCGGAGAAGCCCGGCTGAAGCTTGTTGGCTGGCCGCGCGGGAGCATGCTCGTGCGCTTGCAGCTCATCTGCAAGCGCTGCTCCTGCAGTACTTTAAATCCGTTTTGACTGCACGTTCGGCACTCAATTGCACCCAATTTGCTGATGTTGGGTTCGAACCCGATAAACGTGCGCCAATCGGGCATCTTCCATACGCGTGGCTTGTACTGCCGAATGTTTGAACGCATAGTTTCATGTGGTGCAAGATCTGCCCGACCTGGAAAAGTGACATGCGGGTACGTCTCGAAGATGTGGCACGAGCCGCCGGAGTTTCTCCCAAAACGGTGTCGCGTGTGCTCAACGATGAAATCAACGTGCGCGACTCCACGCGAGCACGGGTGCGTGCCGTGATGCTTGAACTCAATTACCGGCCGCACCTTTCGGCACGCAGCCTCGCCAGCAACCAGTCGTTCATGGTCGCCACCCTGTACGACAATCCATCGTCCAGTTACCTGACCGAGGTCCAGGACGGCGTGCTGGAAGCCTGCGACCAGCATCAGTACAGCATGCTGGTGCGGCCGCTGCATGCCGAAGCGGAGGATTTCGTCGAGCGCGTTGACACCCTGATTTCGGCGCATCGACCAGATGGCCTGGTGCTGACGCCTCCGGTCAGCGATCATCCGGGCCTGCTCGCGCGGCTCAAGGAACATGGTGTGATTTATGCCTGCGTGGCGCCGAAGCATCGGGCGGGCATGATCGGCGTGTTCATGGATGAACAAAAAGCCGCGTGCGAAATCGTGAACCACTTGATCGCTCTGGGGCATCAGCGGATCGCCCACATCATTGGTCACACCGTGCACGGTGCCAGCGGCTGGCGTCTGGCCGGATATCGCCAGGCCCTTGTCGAGGCCGGCCTTCCCTGGATTCCCGAGTTGGTGGT
>NZ_JAQIBU010000066.1 GCF_027858935.1 Oleiagrimonas sp.
TACACGGTGCGTGAACGCACCGTGTTCAACGCGATCCTGGGCATCTCGTGGTTCTGGTTCTTCGGAGCCACGCTGACCGTGCAACTGCCGTTGTACACGCGCTCGTATCTTGGCGGTGATGCCAGCGTGCTGACCCTGGCGCTGGCCCTGTTCTCGATCGGTGTCGGTATCGGATCACTGCTCTGCGAGAAGCTCTCCGGAGGCAAGGTGGAGCCGGGACTGGTGCCGTTGGGGGCGGCCGGGATGACGTTGTTCGGGATTGACCTTTTCCTGGTGCGCCCGCACGAGGCGGTGGTACGCGGGCAGAACTGGTGGCAGGTGTTGAGCGCGGCGGGGGGCTGGCATCTGGCGCTGGACCTGACCCTGATCGGGCTCATGTCCGGGTTCTACATCGTGCCGCTGTTTGCCTTGGTGCAGTCGCGTGCCGAGCGCAGCAAGCTGTCGCGGGTGATCGCCGGGACCAATATCCTCAATGCCCTGTTCATGGTGCTTGCGGCGGGTTTTGGCATCGGCCTTCTGAAGGCGGGCCTGGATGTACCCGAGCTGTTTCTTGTGGTGGCACTGATGAATGCAGTGGTGGCGGTGTACATCTTTACCCTGGTGCCGGAATTCCCGCTGCGCTTCCTTGGCTGGCTGATGGTCAACACGCTCTACCGTATTCGTTGCCGGCACATCGACCGGATCCCCGAGACCGGTCCGGCCCTCATGGTATGCAATCACGTGGCCTTTACCGACCCGATGATCCTGATGGCCTGTGTGCGGCGTCCGGTACGCTTTGTGATGGACTACCGGATCTACCGGATGCCGGTGCTGAAGTCGCTGTTCCGCATGGCCGGCGCGATCCCGATCGCCGGGCGCAGGGAGGACCCGGCGTTGCTGCAGGCAGCCTTCGAGGCCATCGACCAGGCACTGACCGCTGGCGAGGTGGTGTGTATTTTTCCCGAGGGCGGGCTGACGCTGGATGGCCAGATCGCGGCGTTCCGGCCCGGAGTCGAGCAGATCCTCCAGCGGCGACCAGTACCGGTGGTGCCGATGGCGCTGCGCGGGTTGTGGGGCAGCGTATTCAGTCGCCGGGACAGCATGCTGGGCCGTGCACGTCTGCCGCGACGTTTCCGCGCCCGGGTGGAGCTGGATACGGGTGAGGTGATGTTGCCGCACAACACCACGTTGCAGGCCCTGGAGCAACGAGTGCGGGATCTGCGGGGGGATGATGCCTGAGGGCGTGGCGTTCGCCTCAGACGAACCAGCCGCCAAGCACGATGAGGGCGGCAATGGCCAACCAGACCATCAGTACACGCATGAGCAGGCGGCGGGCGTCGTCCAGCTCCACCAGAGCATCGCTGGTGTCCTGGTCCGGGCCCTCATCTCCTGCCACGACGTCGGCATCGACACTGGCGCGGGCCACGGCGGAAAGAAAGTCCGGGTCGAAGCTGCGCGCGGCATTGCCGGGATCGGCATGCCAGGCACGCCAGGCCTTGATCACGGCATCAAAGTCCGACACCAGGGCCATGGCGAACACCATCAGATGCGCGGGAACCCAGTCCAGAATCTCGCCCAGGCGACGCGCGACCACGCGCCCGCGCGTGGGGCCGGGTTCGACTTCCGCATTCGTGGCAGGCGGCGCTGCTGTGGCGTCGACACGGGCATGTTCGTCTTCCTCTTCGACGTGCGTGACGCCGGAGTCCGGTACGGGGTCGGGTGCTACCTGCACCAGCAGCAACCGGTTCAGGCGGTAACCGAGCGCGCCGACAGGCCCAAGCAGCAGGAACCAGAAGAGCACTGCGAATCTTCGCCGCAGTCCGGACCATACGGCAGCTTCGACCAGATGCGGTGCGGTGAAGGGCATCCGGGAATGATCATCGGTGGAGCGCAGCATTTGCGCGGCTTGCTCGCGTCCGGCGCGATCCGGGGCCTTGAGCACCGCATCGACGTCCCGTTCCAGGTCGCGAGGGCCCAGGCTGTAGGCCAGCACGTATCCGGCGAAAATGGCCCACAGGACCATCATCAACGGCAAGTGCGAGAGCACGTAAGAAAGCACCAGACATACCAGCAGCGGCGGCAGCAGGGTCCAGGCCACGAAGGCGCCGCCATCGTTCTCGGAATGGTGGGCAGTCCAGCGATGGAACCAGTCGTGGCGACGGTACTTGGGGATGTAAGGCAGCAGCTGGATCAACAGCAGTACCACCAGAACAACCAGTAGACGGATAGCCATGAGGGGGTGGACTCCGGCGAACAACGAACGGGATGGTTCGATTGTAGCGCGGGCTGGAGGTCAGGTCCGCTTCGTTCGGGTATCCAGTCGGGACAGTTCGATCCCGGAGCGGGCGCGCATCCAGTGCTCGATCAGCCGCCAGGACACGGACAGCCGTGTCGGCGGGATCAGCGCGCCATTCTCGACGCCATGCACGATCTGTTCGGGGGTAAACCAGGCGGCATGTTCCAGTTCGCCGTCACGAAGCTCTATGGTGCGCGCGCTGGCCTGCGCGGTGAATCCGAGCATCAGCGAGGCCGGGAACGGCCACGGTTGCGAAGAGTGATAGTCGCAGTCGGTCACTTGCACGCCGGATTCCTCGAAAACTTCACGGCGCACGGCATCCTCCAGCGACTCGCCGGGTTCGACGAAGCCGGCCAGGGTGGAAT
>NZ_JAQIBU010000073.1 GCF_027858935.1 Oleiagrimonas sp.
ATCTACGTCGACGATGACAGCCGTGATGACAGCCGCGATGTGCTCAACGCGCAGAAAGCCTCGCACCCTGAACTTCGGGTGCTGCACCATGTGACCCAGAGCGGCCAGAGCACCGCCGTTCGCAACGGCGTCAAGGCCGCGCGAGGCACCTGGATCGCGACCCTGGACGGGGACGGCCAGAACGATCCGGCCGACATTCCAAAACTGATTGCCCAGCGCGATACGGCCGCGGCGAACATCAAGCTCTTCGCCGGCTGGCGCGTGCACCGCAAGGACAGTGCAAGCAAGCGACTGGGCTCGCGTTTCGCCAACGGCCTGCGTCGGCGCCTGCTGCGCGACGACACACCCGATACCGGCTGCGGCATCAAGCTGTTCGAGCGTGCGGCCTTCCTGGACCTGCCCTACTTCGACCACATGCACCGCTACCTGCCGGCGCTGATGCAGCGTGCCGGATGGCAGGTGAAGTCGGTACCCGTGAACCATCGTCCGCGTCACGCGGGTAGCTCCAAATACACCAATTTAGGTCGCGCCATCGTCGGGATTTCCGACCTGCGCGGTGTGGCCTGGTTGATCCGCCGGTCACGGCGTACCGAGGTGGTGGAACGCTGAACAGGCCCCTTCCGCAGATCGATCAGGCGGAGGCGCTGCTGTCCGGGCGCGATGCTGACCCGCGCAGCCGTCCGGGCGCCCAGTGGTCGAGCATCCAGCTTGCGCGCTCGCGTCCCATGTCGATCAATTCCCTGGCCCGATAAAACGCGTAGACGTGGGCCATGTTGGTCGGCATCTCGATCAACAGGTCCGGCGGGCAGGCGGACAAACGCAACTGGGCCAGATTGGCCTGCATCAGGTCCAGCGACTGGTTGAGCAGGTCCAGCGCTCCCGGCTCTCGTGCGCTCTCAGGCTTCGGCTCACCGGGGATGATGCGTTGCATGAACTGGCTGATACGCTTGCGGTATCCATGTCTGCCTGCGCGCTCTGCCGGCCCCGCGCCATCCTCAACGGCAGTTCGCCGCGCATGCTCCTTGAGGTCTTCCTCCGGTCCGTTCACCCCCACCGCAATCATGTAGTCCCACGATGAGGCCAGCAACGGTGTCACCGGCAATGGATTGAGCAGACCGCCATCCACCAGACGGCGCCCGTCAATCGAATGCGGCCGGAAGACCGAGGGAATCGCGATGGAGGCGCGTATTGCATCGAACAACGGCCCCTGGCTGATCCATACCTCGCGACGTCGATCAATGTCGGTGGCCACGGCGGTGTAGTCCAGCTGCAATTCGGCGATGTCGACCTCGCCGATCAGCTCGCGCAGGGTCTCGATGATGCGCTCGCCCTTGATCAAGCCGCCCCCGGACAGGGTCCAGTCCAGCAGCCGCAATACGTCCATGCGCGACAACGAACAGACCCAGTCGCGATACACGTCCAGTTTGCCGGCGGCATAGATTCCGCCCAGCAGTGCGCCCATCGAACAGCCGGAAATCGCACTGATACGGAATCCACGACGGTTCAACTCCTCAATTACACCGATGTAGGCCAACCCCTTGGCAGCTCCCGCCCCCAGGGCGAGCGCGATGCGCGGACCGGTCGCATCTGGATGGGGCCGGATGGCGAAGTCATCGGACATCAGCAGCCCCCCTCTCAGACCGGCGGGGTCTGGTATACGCCTTGCGCCAGTTGCAGCAGTATCTTCATTTCCTCGCGCAGCGGAGCGGGCTCGACCACCTCGGCTTCAGGGCCGTACTTGAGCATGTCCATCAACAACTCGCGGGAGTTCGAATAGGGCAGTTTCAGCTCGTAGCGGCCATCGGCAAGCCACTGCCCTTTCTGCTGCGAATGCCAGTGTTCGTCGGCCACCCAACGCGCCGCATGCGAGGAAAAGCGCAGGGTGGCCCAGGCCTTGGGCGCCCCGGCGAAAATACCGTAACTGGACGTCAGGGCCTGATTGAGCTGTGCTTCGGCAACTTCGTGCGCCGGCTCGCTCAGGGCATGGGCCTCGACAATACGATCCACCGCGAAGCTGCGCAGGGCCTCGCGATCATGATCCCATGCATCCAGATACCAGTTGTCACGATAGTGCGTCAGGCGCTGCGGCGAAACGCGCCGCCGGCTGTCGGCATTGGTGGTGCGAGCACGGTAACGGAAGCGCAACTGACAGCGCTCCAGCACCGACCCGGCAACCACGCGGAAGGCATGCTGGTCCAGCTTGCGGGAGCCGTAGTTGATCACTCGGATGCGCTCGACCGGGAGCGTCTTGCCGCCGGCATGATCGGCCAGCAGCCGCTCAATGCGCGAGCTGATCGGGGCCAGTGCGCCCGAGAGCACGCCCGGATCGGAACGCTGCACCAGCGCCTGCAGGGCCATCAGTGCAGACAGCTCGTCGCTGGTCAGCCACAAACCCGGCAGTTCGAAGCGGTCGCCTTCGCCAGCTTCATAGCGAAATGCAGCGTGTTCGCCCCCCGCACTCTCCACGGGGGCACCCAGCGCATCACGCAGAAACGCAACATCGCGATACAACGTTGCACGCGAACACGACAGCTCCTCCATCAGATGCGACAGCGAAACCGGATAACGTGCCGATTTCAGCAGCCGGTGCAGGGTGAGAATGCGTTCGTATCGGTCCATGGCTCGGGTATCGGGAAATCCGGATGCAGGTGGTGCATCAGCAACAACATGCTCCCACAACCGGCCGGTCGCCGGAAGGACCATGCACTTCCATGGCCGGACCGCAGCCCCAACCATCCCCTCGGGAGGCTGGCTGTGCGAAGATCAAGGTTCGTATGTGTGGCATCGGCTACGTGTTGCCGTCCGGATTCCGCCAACGGTAACGCCTGGTGCAGGCACGGATTGCATGAATTGAAACGTGAGCCGAATCGTTTGAATACCCGGATCCAAAATTCGCCTTGCACGCCCCGTCGCCCTCATCCGGCAGGGAAACCGCAATGACCTGGCATGCATGGGCCACGGTGGCCATCATCCTGGTGACCATGGTGCTGTTCGCCAGCGAGCGCGTGCGTGTCGATGTGGTCGCCCTGATTGCGCTGGCTGCGCTGGCGGTACTGGGCATCATCACACCCACCGAAGCCCTGGCCGGATTCAGCAACGAGGCCACGGTCACGGTGGCAGCGATGTTTGCGCTGAGTCTGGGCATCGAACGGTCAGGGGTGCTCGAACCCCTGGCACGAGTGCTTTCTCGCATCAACAAGCCCTGGGTACTGACCCTGGCCATCATGCTGGTCATCGCGCCATTGGGCGCATTCATCAAGAACATCGCCCTGGTCGCCACGTTCCTGCCGTTGGCCCTGCGTGTGTGCACGCAAACCCGCACCTCGCCTTCGCGGGTACTGATGCCGATGGCCTATGCCGCGCAGATGGGTGGCGTTTGCACGCTGATCGGCACCTCCTCGAACCTGCTCACCGACAGTATTGCGCGCTCGAGTGGGCTTCCCGGTTTCGGAGTCTTCGAGTTCACCGAGCTGGGTGCGATCCTGGCCGTGGCAGGGATCCTCTACATCATGCTGTTCGGCCGCTGGCTGCTGCCCAGAGAGAGCTCGATGCCGCAGCAGGAGACCGAAGAGATCGGCAAGTACGTCACCGAGCTTCGCGTGACCGAAAAGTCATCATTGCTGGACCAGACCATCACCGAGGCTGTGCTGGGCGAGAACAACGGTATCTACCCGCTGGAACTGCTGCGTGGGGAACGGCGCATGTGGTCGCCGCGTTCACAGAAGCTCCAGATCGGCGACGTGCTTCTGGTCCGCGGCAGTTGGGACAAGATCGAGACCTTTCGTACCCGCACCCACCTGGAGAACGCCCCGGAGACACGCTATGCCCACGGCAAGAACGATGCTCCCAGGGTCATTGCCGAGGTCATGGTCGCGCCGGCCAGCCCGATGGAAGGCCATCGACTGGGCGAAACTGCCCTCAACTGGCGTTATGACGCCACTGTGTTGGCCATCCACCGCCGCGGGCACATCCTGCGCGAGAAGCTCAGCAACGTTTCACTGGCGGTAGGTGACGTGCTGATGGTGCTGGTGGACGAAGTGACCATGCCGCGCCTGCGCGCCGACGAAAACCTGATCGTGCTCAGCCAGCGCGAAACCAACCGCCGCATACCACGCAAGGCCATGATCGCCGTCGGCATCATGGCTGCCGTAGTGCTGGTATCAGGTCTGAAGTGGCTGCCGATCCCGATCGCCGCGGTCAGTGGCGCAGCCGCCATGGCCCTGACGGGCTGCTTTGGCACCAAGGACGTCTACGAGGGCATGGACTGGAAGATCATTATCCTGCTGGGCGCGATCCTGCCGATAGGCACCGCGATACAGAAGACCGGCCTGTCGCATGCCGTCGTCGAGGGCGCCATGGGCCTGGTCGGGTATCACAGTCCGCTGGCGGCACTGCTGATGGTGTACCTGCTGACCGCGCTGTTGACCGAACTGATGGGCCACAACCCCGCAGCCGTGCTGATGGTTGGCATCGCCATCTCGGTGGCACATGCCATCGGCGTCAGCGCGCAACCGTTCGTGGTCGCGGTGGCATTCGCCGCAGCGACCTCCTTCGCCACGCCGGTCGGTTATCCGACCAACACCATGGTCTATTATGCAGGTGGCTACAAATTCACCGATTTCATGAAAGTCGGCATTCCACTGATCGGACTGTTCTGCGGTCTTTCGATGTGGCTGATTCCGCTCTTTTGGCCGTTCCATCCCTGAACAACCCTGCCGACGTCCACTGGCAGTCGGTGCCGGGCATGCCTTACCCTTGCCGATCCCGTCGTGCCCGCGCCCGACGCAGCGGCGCGCGCTTGTTCCACCTTTCACCCCGGATATCGTCCATGAATGTAGTTTCACGCCTGCTTGTCGCCCTGACCTTGTTCCTGCCCGTGGTCGCCTTCGCGCAGACCCTTCCGTCGAATTCCACCAATACAGGCAGCTGGTCCGGCAGTGGCGAATTCGGTTTCGCCGCATCCAGAGGCAATTCGCGCACCGAAAACCTCAACGCCAAGCTCAACCTGCAACAGGAAAACGAGCGCTGGAAAAACAACTTCTACCTGACGGGGCTGCGTTCGAAAGGCAACGTGACCGTGACCGATTCGAATGGAAATTCGGTCACCCAGTACTCCACCACCGCAAACCGTTACGATACCGGCGCCTCGCTGGGCTACAAGTTCAGCCCGCGCAGCTATGTGGTCACCGCGTTACGCTACGAGCATGATCAGTACGGCTCCAATCTCTGGCAGGGCGTGGTCTCGGTGGGTTACGGCTATATCGCATTGAAGAATGCACGCACCGAACTGTCGTTTGAGGCCGGCCCGGGTTACAAACGCTACCGCCCGTCGGCCCAGAACATGGTCGTCAACGGCATCAGCACCAAAGCATCTTCCCCGATCCAGGACGAGGTGGTGGCGCGCAGCCGGATCAATTTCAAGTACCAACTGACGACCAACACCAAGCTCGAGAACACCCTGCTTATCGAAGCCGGCTCGGCCAACCGCTACTATCAGAACGATGCCGGGCTCTCGGTCGACATGACCCAGAAGCTGGCCCTCAAACTGGGCTACCAGGTCCGCTACAACAGCACCATTGAGCCCGGGCGGGTGCACACCGATCAGCTATACACCACCAACCTCGTGTACAACTTCTGAAGCCATCCGGAAACGCCGGGGGGTGGGGGTCAGGGCGGTGAGCCACCGGCATGTGGCGCAAGAAATTCGGCCGCGCCCTGGTCAAGCAACTGCCGCGCAACCGTGCGGCCCAGCGCCGCGGCCGCATCGGGCACGCCCTCGGCGCGTGCGCGCAGCAGGCGCCCGGTGGCGACATCCCCGACCAGGCCCATCAGCGTGAGGCCCTGTTCCCCGACCACACACCATGCCCCGACCGGCACCGTGCAACTGCCACCGAGGGCGGCATTCATGGAGCGCTCGGCGTTCACCGCGATGCGCGTGTCCATGTCCTCCAGCGGCTTGAGCAGCCTGGCGATATGGTGATCGCCCTCGCGCATCTCCACGGCCACGGCGGCCTGTCCCGGCGCCGGAAGCCAACCTGGGGCATGCAGCCGCGAACGGATGCGGTCCGCCATGCCCAGGCGCTCCAGCCCCGCGCAGGCAAGCACGATGGCTTCGTACTGGTCGTCGTCCAGCTTGGCCAACCGGGTATTGACGTTGCCGCGCAAATCCAGGACCTGGCAATCCGGACGCAGGGCGCGCAACTGCGCCGCGCGGCGCAGTGATGACGTCCCCACGCGCGCACCCTGGGGCAGTTTGGAGAGATTGCCAAATTTGCGACTGACGAAAGCATCAGCGGCATCGGCACGCGGCAGGATGGCGCCCAGAGTGAAGCCGGGTTCAAGCGCCGCAGGCACATCCTTGAGCGAATGCACGGCAATGTCCGCGCGACGCTCCAGCATGGCCACTTCCAGTTCCTTGAGGAACAGGCCCTTGCCGCCAATGCTTGCCAGCGACTGGTCCAGCACCTGGTCACCGCGCGTGCTCATCGGCACCAGCTCGACATGCACATCCGGGTGGGTCTGGCGCAGCAACCCGGCGACATGCTCGGCCTGCCACAGGGCAAGAGCGCTTTTGCGGGTGGCGATTCGCAGGGTTTGCAATGTCATCAGGTATCCAAGTGGGAACGAGGACCGGCGTCCGGTACGTCCCAGAGCGTATCGAAGCGATCAGATCAATCGGGCCATTCTATGGGCGGGCGCCTTTGGCTACCACCGGGGATGTCTGCCTGATGCGGCTAGCGCATGTCTGCCTGCTGTTCCCCGAACCCGCCGCAACGCCAATCGGATAGTGAGAACTGATTCACATCCGGTTTCGGCTCCTTGTTCGACATAGTGCGAATCCGTTCACTTTCCGCAAGCACAGGCAGCGTCCCTGCCGTTCGTCACGATCCGAGAGTGGTCGTGGAACATCCCATGCTCCCCGCTCCGGCACGCGTACCGGCCGTGACAAAAGCCTCGCGGCACGCATCATGGCCTGTTTTTTAAACAAAATAGTATTTAAAACAATATCCTATAAAGCTAACTTGAAATATATTTTAACTTGGGTATGTTGCTAGACAACCGTACTCTATGACTTGAACCTGAACCAGTACGCAGCCAGAAGGCTTGGCTACCCCACCGTGAGTGAACGAATACTGTGACGCATTGCGCATTCTGGGTGACGTATCGCGTCACTGCCTTCGGCCCTTGAGCCACCTCATTACCGGCAGGAGAACCCCCTCCGGCGCGTCTCCTGCCTGAAGTTGCCCCACCCGCCATGGTTGGCACGTGTTTTGCTTGAATATCATCATCAAGCAAAACAAACGGGATATACAGGACGAAACGTCCCATAACACCAGGGAACGCACTGCCGGTGGACCCACGCCGGACACGAACTGCAGCAGTACAAGCTATAGGCATCGCCCGAACCACACATGACACGTCCACACCCAGCGTGTGAACCCATCCAGTCACAGCCATTTCGCAAATTCACTTTAGTAGAGGAATACCGCCATGAACTTCAAGACTGCCCTGCTGGCCACCGCGATTGCCGCCACCGGCCTGCTTGCCACCTCCGCCAACGCCGCCACCGACGGCACCATCACCATCACCGGCACGGTCGTTCCACAGACCTGCCAAGTCGACGGTAATGCCTACGGCACATCTGATGTGAAGGCCGTGACCCTGCCGAGCGTGATGGCCACGAAACTGAATACCGCAGGTGCTATCGCCGGCAAGACAGGATTCTCCATCGCCGTCACGAATTGCCCTAGTCTCCTGACCAGCGTCCAGACCTATTTCAGCGGCGGCAAGATCAACAGTTCCAACGGCAACCTCGACAATAGCGGCACCGCTACGAATGTGCAGGTGCAGTTGCTTAACGCTAGCGGCGCGGTGATGGACCTCAGCAAGTCCACCGCCACCGCCCAGAATTCGCCGTCGGTCTCTCTGTCGGGCGGCGCTGCGACCCTGAATTATTCGGCTCAGTACTATGCCAACGGTGGTGCTGCAGGCGCGGGTAGCGTGACATCGACGGTCGATTTCACGATGATCTACCAGTAATCACTCCGTGTCATGCGCTGCGGCGGAAGCTCCGCCGCAGCGCCAATGGCTTAGGACGAGCGACCCCTCCCGACACTCGGACGTGTGACTCCACCCCGGTACCTGTCATGAAAAGCCTTGTCCACGCCGCACGCATTCTTGCCCTCGTACTGTGCCTGGGAGCCGGCACGGCCCGGGCCAGCGTCATCATCGGCGGCACGCGCGTCGTATTCCCGGCCAGCCAGGGGCAGACCACCGTCCGCCTGAGCAACAAGGGCGACCAGCCGGCACTGGTGGAAGCCTGGATCGACACCGGAAACATCCATTCCACCCCGGACAGCAGCAAGGCTCCATTCCTGATCACCCCACCGCTGTTCCGCATGGAAGCGGACAAGGATCAGAGCCTGCGTATTCTTTTCACCGGCAATCCGAAAAGCCTGCCGGCCGACCGCGAATCGCTGTTCTGGCTCAACGTGCTCGAGATTCCCCCCAAGCCGAAGGACGCAGCCGGCAAGAACCTGCTGCAATTCGCGGTGCGTTCGCGGCTGAAGCTGTTCTATCGCCCGGCCAAGCTGGCCGGCAATCCGCTGAAGGCACCCGATGCTCTGACCTGGACCTCGTCCCGGGGCAGTCACGGGGCTGTACTCGTCGTGCACAACCCGACGCCCTACTACATCACCATCACCCGGCTTTCGCTCAAGGTCGACGGCAAGCCGGTGAAGGCAGCATCCGGAATGGTCGCGCCGTTCGGCGTCCAGCCGCTGGCCCTTTCCGGGGTCAAGCACGCACTTCCCGCGGGGACATCCATCGCTTTCACCACCATCAATGATTACGGCGCTGGAGATGTCCACAAGGGGACGGTCGTTGCGCAATGAACCCCCGCCGCGCCATGCTTCGGTGCGCGCGGGCGTGCAGGTACTTGCCTGCGCGACTGGCGCTGTGCATGTTCATGGCACCGATTCTGGTCGGATGGTCCGCTAGCGCGCGTGCGGCACCCACCCATGGTGCTGCGTCCGATGCACCCTCCGCGAACCGCGAAAGCAACGCAAACCCGGACAGTGGTTTCGCGGATTTCGACTCCAGCATGCTCTCGGGCGGGGCGCGCAGCGCCGTCAACCTTTCCCGTTTCGAACACGCCAATCCGGTCCTTCCGGGCATCTACAATCTCGATGTCTACATGAACCACAAGTGGGTCGGACGTGTGAACGTGCGCTTCTCCGCTCTCACTCCGGGCGCCAGCGCCCGACCGTGCATCACGCAGGATATGCTGGATCGCATGGGTCTGCAGCCGGCCAAGGGCACGCCACAGCTCGGCCGTGCCGGAACCTGCGTGCAGATCGGCCAGATCATCCCCGATGCGCAGGCGCATTTCGACCAGCCCGACCTGCGTCTGGACATCAGCGTGCCGCAGGCCTATCTGGGCCAGATGCCGCGTGGTTACGTCAACCCCGACTCCTGGGATCCAGGCGTGCCGGCGGGCATGCTCAATTACAATCTGAACTCCTACCATACCGACAGCAGCGGCCTCAGCCAGACCAGCACCTATCTTGGTCTCAAGGCCGGCCTCAACATCGGCCCCTGGCATCTGCGCCAGGATTCAACCGCAACCTGGATTTCGGGCAACCAGGGCACACCATCGCAGCAGCACTGGCATACCATCAATGCCTACGTGCAACGCGACCTGCCCTCGCTGCGCTCGACGCTGACCGTAGGCGACAGCTACACCGACGGCGAGGTCTTCGACAGCCTGAGCCTGCGCGGCGCGCAACTGGCCACAGACGACCGCATGCTGCCCCAGTCGCTGCGCGGCTATGCGCCGGTGATCCATGGCGTGGCCGATACCAACGCCAAGGTCACGGTGACCCAGAACGGCGTGCAGATCTACCAGACCAC
>NZ_JAQIBU010000111.1 GCF_027858935.1 Oleiagrimonas sp.
AGCTTTACAATTCAATCGCTTAAATTACAAAGGTTAAAGGTTTGGACGCTTGCATTGGTTGGACTTCTCCAACCCCACAAGGCGCCCACACAAGTCACCTGCGCACACTGTCAAAGATCTTTCCTGCAGGCCCCGAAGAACCTACCCCGTGCCAGACATTTCGTCCGAGGGAGCCGCACATTCTACATCGCTTTCGATGACCGTCAACACCTTTTCCCAAGGAAATTTGCGTTGCCGGCAGACCGTCAAGCTCCGCCTGTGCAGTGGCGGGCCGCGCATCATAGGGAGCTGCCACGTCAGGCGCAACCCTTTTTTTGCATCCCGTGATCAGGACACCTTCAGATGCACCCTGGCGAAGTTGCGCTTGCCAATCTGCAACACACCCTCGAAACCCGGCTTGAACGTGTCCTGCGCGATTTCGACGACTTCACCATCGATACGCACCGCACGCTCCCTGAGCTTGCGGTTGGCCTCGGAGTTGGATGTGGTCAGGCCCGCGGCTGTCAGCAACGCGGGCAGCCGCAAGCCTTCGGCCGGCACCACGATTTCATCAAGCGGCAGCAGCGACGTATCGCCCTGGCCACGAACCACGGCATGCCATCCGGCCACGGCCTGTTCGGCGGCGGCGGCATCATGGAACCGGGCGGCCAATTCGCGCGCCAGGCGCAGTTTGGCATCGCGCGGATTGAGTTTTCCGTGGTCGATGTCCAGTCGCATGCGGGCCAGTTCGTCCAGTGAGACCTCAAAGCTGAGCAGTTCGAACCAGCGCCACATGAGATCGTCGCCGATCTTCATGGTCTTGGTGACGATGTCGATGGCCGGTTCGTCGATGCCGATGTAGTTGCCCAGCGACTTGGACATCTTGTTGACGCCGTCCAGCCCTTCCAGCAGCGGCATGGTCAGCACGATCTGCGGCGGTTGCCCGTGCTGTTCCTGCAGCGCACGACCCATCAGCAGGTTGAACTTCTGGTCGGTGCCGCCCAGCTCGATGTCGGCCTGCAACGCCACCGAATCGTAGCCCTGCACCAGCGGATACAGGAACTCGTGGATGGCGATCGGCTGCTGGGCCTTGTAGCGCTTGTCGAAATCGTCACGCTCGAGCATGCGCGCCACCGTGTGCTGCGAGGCCAGGCGGACCATGTCGGCCGCGGTCATCTGGCCGAACCATTCGCTGTTGAACCGCAGTTCGGTCTTGTCGCGGTCGAGCACCTTGAATACCTGCGCCGCATAGGTCTCGGCGTTGGTCTTGACCTGTTCGGGAGTGAGCGGCTTGCGGGTTGCGTTCTTGCCGGTCGGATCACCGATCATGCCGGTGAAGTCGCCGATCAGGAAAATCACGGTATGGCCGAGATCCTGGAACTGGCGCATCTTGTTGAGCAGAACCGTGTGGCCCACATGCAGATCCGGCGCCGTGGGGTCGAAGCCGGCCTTGATCCGCAGCGGCCGCCCCAACCGCAAACGCGCCTCCAGTTCGTCGCGCTTGATGATCTCGTCGGCGCCACGGCCGATCAGCGCCAGCGCGCCTTCTATGTCGCTCATGTAAACCTCATTGCGTTTTTGCACAGCATGATCTGCCAGGCACGAACAGCGTCACGCTGAACGCGGTTAATTGTGCGTTAATTTAAGTGACGGGTGCAACGCTTTGAAAAAAAAGGCGTTGACTGTGTTTCATCGCGCTGGTTATCGTAGCCGCCTCAACATAGTCTTATCGATTCACGGGGCGGAATCCACACATGACTCGGGGCACCTCGGATACGCGCGTTCCGCGCCGGCAGGCCATGCGTCGCAAGACACAACGCATGCATCACCATTTCTACCAACGCTATACCGAATGGATGCATGGTAGCGACGATCCGGCTGCACCGATGCACTGGAAACGTGAACGCTGGATCCTGGCCGCTGCCGCGCTCACACTTACCGTGCTCTCGGCACTGGTGATGCCGGTGTGGGCCCGGGCGATGAAAAGCGATGTTCCGCCACCGAGCTATGTCCAGATCCCGCTTGCAGTGCCGGTACTCGCATCGCAGGAACAACCTGCGCCGCCCGCACAGTGGCAGATCATGCACGTGCAGCCCGGCCAGACCCTCTCGGGCCTGTTCGAATCGCGCGGCCTGAGCTTCGCGGACCTCAAGCTGGCGCTGGACGCCACCAAGAAAAGTGGCACCTTGCATGACCTTCACCCGGGCGACGAGTTTGCCTTCCTGGTCGACAACGGGGTCCTCCAGGCCATGCGCTTTGACCCGGACAGCACGCATCGCGTCACTCTGCGCTTCGCCCACGGCGCGGTCACGCGTCAGGTTCAGACGCGCACGCTTGAGCGTCGCGTGCACATTGCCCATGGCGTGATCAACTCCTCGCTGTTCGGCGCAGCCAGCCGCGCCGGCATGAGCGAAGCCATGGTGGTGAAGCTGGCAGACGTGTTCAAGTACGACATCGACCTGGCCCGCGAAGTCCGCACCGGTGACAGCTTCACTGTCATCTACGACGACGTCTGGCGCGACGGTGCCTACCTGCATGCCGGCAACATCCTGGCAGCCGAGTTCTACAACCGCGGACACCGCTTCACCGCGTTCCGCTTCCAGAAGCCCGACGGCAGCATCGCCTACTACAGCGATGATGGTCGACCGCTGCAGAAAGCGCTGCTGCGCACGCCACTGAAATTCTCCCGCATTTCCTCGCGCTTCGGCATGCGCATGGATCCGATACTTCACAGCATGCATCTGCACGCAGGCGTCGACCTGGCCGCGCCCACGGGCACGCCCATCCATGCCGCAGGCAACGGCGTGATCAGCATCCGCGGGTGGGTACGTGGTTACGGTCGTTACATCCGCATCCGCGATACACCCGCCTACAGCACCGGTTACGGCCACATGTCGCGCTTTGCGCCCGGACTTCATGTCGGTTCGCATGTCGTCCAGGGACAGATCATCGGTTACGTCGGCCAGACCGGCTGGGCCACCGGACCCCATCTGCACTACGAGGTCCGCATTCATGGCAGGCCCGTCAATCCGCTGACGGTGACCATGCCCAAGCCCAAGCCGCTGCCTCCGAAACTGCTGGCCATGTTCAAGACCCGGATGCAACCGATGATGGCCCGCATCGACACGGTCGATGCGAATGTGCGGCTGGCATCCCGAATGGCTTCCGATCACCTTCAAGCCGATTGAGCGACATGTCCAAATCCGGTGCTGCGCTCTTCGTCGGCCTCATTTCCGGCACCAGCGCGGACGGAATCGATGCCGCATTGTGCAGGTTCGACCCGACCCTGGAACTGCTGGCCGCGCACACCCATCCCTGGCCAGACGCCTTGCGCCAGCGCATCCTTGCCGTGGCGCAAGGCGAACAGATGCTGGACCTGGACCAGTACGGCCGGCTGGACGTCAATATCGGTGCATGTTTTGCCGATGCCGTGCGGGGTCTGCTGGACAGCTCCGGCGTGAATCCGGACGCTGTGCAGGCCATCGGTTCACACGGCCAGACCATTCGCCACCGGATCGAGGGCGAGCATCCGTTCAGCCTTCAGATTGGTGATCCCAGCGTGATCGCCGAACGCACCGGGATCGACACCGTCGCCGACTTTCGCCGTGCCGATGTCGCCGCCGGAGGCCAGGGCGCGCCGCTGATGCCCGCCTTCCATGCCGCCGTGTTGCGCGACCCCAGTCGGGTTCGTGCCGTGCTCAACCTGGGCGGAATCGCCAACCTCAGCATTCTGCGGCCCGACGGTACGGTGATCGGCTTTGACACCGGCCCCGCCAACGGACTGATGGACGCCTGGTGCCAGTTGCAGCGGGGCGAGCCGTTTGATCGCTATGGTGCCTTCGCGTCGCACGGCAAGATTGACGAACGCGTATTGCGCAAATTGCTGGCCGACCCGTACTTCCTGCGTCCCGCGCCCAAGAGCACGGGCCGTGAATATTTCCACCTGGAGTGGCTGCGCGGCCGTGTGCAGGTTGGCGCGATGAAGCCCGAGGATGTGCAGGCCACGCTGCTGGCACTGAGCGTGCGCAGCATCGTCCAAGCCTTGCGCCGCGAGGCGCCGGATACCTATGAAGTGGTGGTCTGCGGCGGCGGAGTACACAACCCTGCCCTGATGCAGGGCCTTACCGAAGCACTGGATCCGCAACCGGTGGTCTCGAGCGACCTGCACGGTGTGCCGGTCGATCACGTCGAGGCCATGGGCTTTGCGTGGCTTGCCATGCGGCGACTGGCGGGCCTGCCGGGCAACCTGCCCGCTGTCACTGGCGCGGCAGGACCACGGCTGCTCGGAAGCCTGCACGCCGCGCCACGGCACTGAAGGCAACCGACAGCTCTAGGGATCGGACTTTTTTTGTGCCAGCTGGCCTTCGGGAGCGGTGGCCAGGGCCTTGAGGGCTTCCTCGAACGCAGCGGTCTCCTCGGCCTTCCAGGTGCCGGCGAGGTCGGCGATGTAACGAAACTCGTACGCGACGTTCAGCTTCTCGCTTTCCATGCCCAGGCC
>NZ_JAQIBU010000137.1 GCF_027858935.1 Oleiagrimonas sp.
CCACCAACTTCCGAGACGGCTTCGGGGATGGCCTGGCGCAGGCTGCGTCCGCCCAGCGCCATATGCCGGTGGATGTTCTCCACCACCACGATGGCATCGTCGACCAGGATGCCGATGGAGAAGATCAGCGCGAACAGCGACACGCGATTGATGGTGAAGCCCATCGCCCAGGAGGCGAACAGGGTCAGCATGAGGGTGATGATCACCGCCGTGCCCACCACGAGGCCCTCGCGCCAGCCCAGCGCGAACACCACCAGAAGCACGACCGACAGAGTGGCGAGCAGCAGGTGCAGCAGCAGGCCGTCGGCCTTCTCCGTGGCGGTCTTGCCGTAGTCGCGAGTCACTGTGACATGCACGTCGCTGGGAATGACATCGCCGCGCAGGGCCTTGAGCTTCGCCCTTATGGCGTCGGTGATATCGGCAGCATTGCTGCCGGACTTCTTGGCCACGGCGATGGTCACCGCCGGCGCGGTGCCCATCGATGGCCCCCCCTTGCCCGGCGGCGTGCCGAACCACACGTACTTGGCAGGCAGGTCGGCGCCGCGATGGATCTTCGCCACATCGGACAGGAACACCGGGTGGCCGTGGTTCAGGCCAATGACCAGTTGCCGGATCTGGTGCGCGTCGGCCAGGAACGTGCCTGCGGTGACCGGGATCGTGCGATCATCGCCGACCCGGTTGCCGGCCTGTGACACCACGTTGGCGGCTTTCAGTGCCTTCACCAGATCACCCATGGAAAGGCCATAGGCGGCCAGCCTGGCCGGCTCCAGCTGCACCACCACGGCACGATCCGGCGCACCGATGGTGTAAACGTCGCGCGTGCCGGGGATCCGTTTCAGCACGGTCTCCAGCGAATGCGCCACCTCGGCCAGCTGGGTCGGGGTGCGCTGCGGGTTGTTGCTCCACAGGGTCAGTCCCATCACCGGCACGTCGTCGATGCCCATGGGCCGTATCAGCGGCTGCCCCACGCCCAGGCCCGACGGCACGAAGTCGCGGTTCTGGTAGACCTGGTTGTACAGGCGCACGATCGCGGTCCGACGCGGCACGCCCACCTTGAACTCGACCGTGATCATCGACAGGCCCGGCCGGCTGACCGAATAGACATGCTTGATCCCCTGCATCTCGGAGAGTTTCTTCTCCAGCGGATAGGTGACCAGGTTCTCCACGTCGTGCACGTCGGCGCCCGGAAACGGCACCATCACGTTGGCCATGGTGACGTCGATCTGCGGCTCTTCCTCGCGCGGCGTGATCATGATTGCGGTCAGACCCAGCAGCAGTGCCGCCATCGCCAGGATCGGAGTCAGTGGCGAAGACTGGAAGGCGCGCGCGATGCGACCGGAAAATCCCAGACGCGAGCTCATGTCTGCGACTCTGCGTGCTGACTGGAAAGGTAGCGCGCGGCGGCCGCCGGATCGGTGGCGATCATGTCACCGTCACGCAGGCCCGACAGCACCTCGACACGTTTGCCGAAGCGCTCCCCGGTCCGCACTTGGCGCAGTGATACATCGTGGCCCTCGATCACGTAGACACCGCTGACCTCGCCCTGATGCCAGATGGCGCTTTCCGGCACCAGCAGACGACGGGCCGTGCCCACGGCAAAGGCGGCCTTGACCGTCATCCCCGGGAACAGGTCCGGATGGGAACCGTCCAGGAGCAGACGCACGTCGAACGTGTGCGTCTTCGGGTCGGCGTACGGATACACGATCACCCTGGCGACATCCATGCGTGCGCCGCGACCGTCCTCCGGAAGGATCTGTGCCTGGTGGTACTTGCGGATGGCAGCGATGGCGCTCTGCGGCACCTGCACCTTCACGCGCAGGTCCTTGAGCGACTCGATCGCAATCAATGCCTGCGGCGAGGGCGGTCCGGCCTGCACGGCCTCGCCGACCTGCACGAAGCGTTGGGTGACGATGCCGTCGTAGGGCGCCCGTACCACGGTGTAATCCAACTGCTGCCCGACCTGCCGTGACTGCGCCTGCGCCGCGCGCAACGCGGCCTGCGCGGCATCACGCGCGCTGCGTGCCTGGTCCAGGTCGGACGTGGACACCAGCCGCTGGGCATAGATCGAGGCGATGCGCTTGTAGTGGGCCTCGGCATTGACGTAGGCGGCCCGCGCGGATGCGATCTGCGCCTGCGCGGCCGAGTGCGCGGACTTTTGCTCGACATCGGTGAAGCGCACCAGCACGTCCCCTGCCTTGACCCTGTCACCGACGTCGTAGGGCAGTTCCTTCACGCGCGCATTGGTCTGCGCGGTCAGGGTCACCTGATGCACAGCATCGACCACGCCGTCCCAGACCTGCTCGCGATGGGCCTGCTCGACGTGCAAGATCTGGGTGGCCAGCGGTGGCGGTCGGGAAACGGGCTTTGGATTTTCGGGCGACTTGCCGCAAGCGGCCAGCAAAGGCAGCGCGAGCAGCCACAACCCCATGAGATAACGTCGATTCATGCCGAAACGGCCTTTGTTTCTCGTGAACGGGGCGATACCGCCGGCGCTTGCCGGGACTTTCAGCGGCAGGCGCCGGGGCCGGACCCCGGAAAGAAAACGGATCCCCAGCGGGGACGCGTCACAGGTTCGTGAATGCGGATCCCGGCTTCATGCCCATCCAGTTCAGGATGCGCGCCAGCGGACAGAAACCGGTAAACGCCGTCTGCAGTTGGTTGGCACCGACGAACGCGGTCAGCAATAGCCACCACGGCGAGACATACAGGGCCAGAACGATGCTGACCAGAATGACGCTGCCGGCAAAGGCGAATACAAAACGCGTGATGTTCATGATGCAACGCTCCGATGGATGGTGAAATCAGGTTCCGGCTCGTCCGGGGCCTGCCGCAGGATGCCCAGTACCTTGTGTACAAACTTCAGCAGTCAGACCCCGTTCCTGGCCTCGCGCCCCGTGCGCATGACGCGTTTGTCGAACCCAGCCCGGACCCGCCTGAGGTCGATCAAATCAGTCTGCGCCGGCCCGGCGCGATCACCATTGACGAGGATCAACCGGCTATGGTTTCGTATAGTCTAAATTAGTTATTGCTTAATTAGCAAGCATGATAGTATCAGCACCGAACGTCATGCAAGCCTTTGCAGAGGATTTGTCCGTGGCCCTACCTGCCGATCTCGACCTCACCGCCATGCAGCATCGCGCCGACGAGGCCGCCCGCCTGCTGAAGACGCTGGGCAATCCCCAGCGCCTGCGCCTTTTGTGCATGCTGGTGGGCGGCGAGCAATCGGTCGGCCAGCTGAATGAACAACTGCCGGAACTCAGCCAGTCGGCCCTTTCCCAGCACCTGGCCAGGCTGCGCGAGGAAGCACTCGTGGCCACACGACGCGAATCGCAGACGATCTGGTATGCGCTCAGGCCGGGGCCGGCCCAGCAGCTGATCGGCGCGCTGTACGGCATTTACTGCGCCCCCGGGAGCGACCCTTCGTAAAGCAGCAACTGGCGCGATAGCCGGCGGACGAGTCGGTACACGCGTGCCGATGAACGCCTTCGTGCCCCGAAGGCACCCTGACCCCGAACCTCCAGGATGAGTGCGGGCAATGATCGCGTTACTATGTGGGATCGGCTCGCCGGTTTGGTGCGCCTTTGTCCGTCAACGCATTTGAGGAGTCTGCTCCATGGCCATCAAGGTTGCCATCAACGGGTACGGTCGCATCGGCCGCAATGTTCTGCGTGCGCTCTACGAGTCCGGCCGCAACAACGACATCCGCATCGTCGCGGTCAACGACCTCGGCGATGCCGAAACCAACGCCCATCTGACCCAGTACGATACCGCGCATGGCAAGTTTCCCGGCGAAGTGAGCGTCGAGGGCGGCGACCTGGTCGTCAACGGCGACCGCATCAAGGTCTGCGCCGAACGCGATCCCTCGAAGCTTCCCTGGAGTGATCTCGGGGTGGATGTGGTGCTGGAGTGCACCGGGCTGTTCCGCAGCAAGGCCAAGGCTGGTGCACATCTCCAGGCCGGCGCGAAGAAGGTGATCATCTCGGCGCCTGGCGACAAGGATATCGACGGCACCTTCGTCTACGGGGTCAACCACGACCAGCTCACCGCCGCACACCAGGTGATTTCCAACGCCAGCTGCACCACCAACTGCCTGGCGCCGCTAGCCAAGGTGCTGCATGACGGCATCGGCATCGTGCATGGTCTGATGACCACCATTCATGCCTATACCAACGATCAGGTCCTGACCGACGTGTTCCACAGCGACCTGCGCCGCGCCCGTTCGGCCACCATGAGCCAGATTCCGACCAAGACCGGCGCCGCCGCCGCGGTCGGCCTTGTGCTGCCCGAGCTCAACGGCAAGCTCGATGGCTTTGCCATGCGCGTTCCGACCATCAACGTATCGGTGGTCGACCTGTGTTTCGTCGCCGCACGCGAAACCAGCGTCGAGGAGATCGACCAACTGGTGCGTACTGCCTCGGATGGCGCGCTCAAGGGCATCCTGGATATCAACACCAAGCCGCTGGTATCGGTCGACTTCAACCACAACCCGGCCTCCAGCACCTACGACGCCACCCAGACGCGCGTGATGGGCGGCACCATGGTCAAGGTGCTGTCCTGGTACGACAATGAATGGGGTTTCTCCAACCGCATGCTGGACATGACCGCGGCACTGGTCGCAGCCGGCTGAGTCCAGGATTTGCGCCGATATC
>NZ_JAQIBU010000156.1 GCF_027858935.1 Oleiagrimonas sp.
CCGTCACGGCGACGTGGGGGCTTGTCCTCGGAGGGTTCGGGCTCCAGTCGCGCCTCGGCGGCGCGGCGCTCGGCCTCGTTGGGCGCCTTTTCATGCCAGTAGCGTGCCACCGAAATCAGCACATCGGGCAGGCGCACCAGGCAGGCTTCGTACTCGTCTTCGGACAATTTCTCGAACTCGGCTTCGCTGGCCAGCACACCCTCGTCCACGGCCAGCGCCATGATCGGGCCGAGCAGCTCGATCAACTCCACGTCCTCGGCCAGGCGTTGCTCCCAGAATCCGGCGCGCAAGTCGATGCCGCGGCTGAATCCCTCGCACCATCCCGATGCGGTAAGCGCGTGGCCCTGCTCGTCGTTCATTTCACCAAGAATCGGCTCATAGGCGTCCACGTCCAGTTCGGCTGCGATGGAGTCATTGAGCTTGGCCAGCAGCGCCAGTACCCGTTCACCCTGTGCAGGATCGACAAACGGCGCGTGCAGCACCTCGGGCAGCCACTCGTCAGGCTGCGGTGGTTCCGGCCCCACGGTGAGCGCAGTCAGCAGACCGTGCACACCGTCCAGCAGCAGATCCCCATGGGTGGCGATGGTGCGCAAGAAGCGGTCGAGCTCGTCGAGTTCGCTGTTGGTCAGTGAGCTTGGCCAGTCGGTCGGTGTCATGCGTCATCCAGTTCCAGCGAGACAGGGGTATGGTCAGAAGGTCGTTCCCAGGTCCTTGGCGTGCGTTCGATATCAGCGGCTTTCGCGGCGTCCTTCAGTGCATCGCTGACCAGGATCAGGTCGATGCGCAAGCCCATGTTGCGCCGGAATGCGGCTTGCCGGTAGTCCCACCAGCTGAAATGCCCGGCTTGCTTCTGGAACATTCGGAAACTGTCGGTGAGGCCAAGGTCCGTGATGGCCCGGAGCGCTTCGCGCTCGGGCTGCGAACACAGGATCCGGTCGCTCCAGCTTTCCGGATCGTGCACGTCGCGGTCATCCGGAGCAATGTTGAAGTCACCCAGCACCACCAGTTTTGGATGGCGCGTGATTTCATCGGCCAGGAAGTCACGCACGCGGCTCAGCCAGTCCAGCTTGTAGTCGTATTTCTCATCGCCCACGGCCTTGCCGTTGACCACGTACAGGTTCACCACGCGCACGTCACCGACCGAGACCGCCAGGATGCGCCTTTGCTCGTCGGTCAGGTTGGGCGGGTCAGTGACCACATCCTCCAGCGGCCGGCGCGCGAGCACGGCCACGCCGTTGTAGGTCTTTTGCCCGGAAAAGACCGCGTGGTAGCCCATCGCCTCGATGTCTTGGAGCGGGAACTTGTCGTCGGTCAGCTTGGTTTCCTGCAACGCGACGACGTCCGGCCCGGATTCGGCCAGCCAATGTTGCAGGTGGGGAAGGCGCACCTTCAGCGAATTGACGTTCCAGGAAGCGATCTTCATCGGAGCATTGTAAGGCCTTGGGCCATGTGGACCGTGCTCACCTAGGCGCTCAGGCCGTAACTGGCCAGCAGGGCGTCCGGCTGCGGATCGCGTCCGCGGAAGGCCACAAAGCTGTCCAGAGCCGGTCGGGTGGCGCCAACGGAGAGAACCTCGCGACGAAAAGCGTCGCCGGTTTCACGGTCGATGACCCCGGCCGCCTCGAACCGCGAGAAGGCGTCAGCCGACAGCACCTCGGCCCAGAGATAACTGTAGTAACCCGCCGCATAGCCGCCGGCAAAGACATGCGTGAAGGCGTGCGGGAACCGCTGCCAGGCCGGCGGATGCAGCACGGAAACCTCGTTGCGTACCTGTTCCAGCACGGCCATTGTGCGGGCTCCGCGGACCGGGTCGTAGTCCATGTGCAGGCGGAAATCGAACAGGCCAAACTCCAGTTGCCGCACCAGGAACAGGCCGGCGTGGAAATGTCGCGCATCGAGCATGCGCTGGAACAGCTCGTCCGGCAGCGGTTCGCCGCTAGTGTGGTGCCGGGCGAACAGGGCCAGGGCCTCGCGGTTCCAGGCGAAGTTCTCCATGAACTGGCTTGGCAGTTCCACCGCGTCCCATTCCACGCCATCGACACCGGCGATCGAGGGCAGGTCGACTTCGGTCAGCATGTGGTGCAGGCCGTGGCCAAACTCGTGGAACAGGGTCAGCACGTCATCGTGGGTCAGCAGGGCCGGGGCGTCCTCGGTCGGCGGCGCGAAGTTGCAGGTCAGGTAGGCAATCGGCAACTGCAGCGTCTCGCCATCACGAAAGCGTGAGCGGCACACGTCCATCCAGGCACCGCCGCGCTTGCCCGAACGCGCGCACAGGTCCAGGTAGACGCCGGCGAACACGCGGCCATCGGCACCAACCACGTCGTAGAAACGGACATCCCGATGCCACACGGGTACATCCTTGCGGTGTTCCAGGCGAATCCCGTAGATCGCATGCGTGACCGCGAACAGACCTTCAACCACGGCCGGCAGCGGGAAATAGAGCTTGAGTTGCTCCTCGTCCAGCGCGTACTGCTGCTGGCGCAGTTTCTCGGAAGCGTAGGCGATGTCCCACGGCTCCAGGTTGGCCAGGCCCAATGCCTCGCTGGCAAATGCGCGCAGCGTCTCCAGTTCGCGCTTTGCCACGGGCCTGGCGCGGCGGGCGAGGTCATGCAGGAAATCCATCACCGTATCGGTGGATGCAGCCATCTTGGTCGCGAGCGACTCGGCCGCGGCGTTGTCGAAGCCAAGCAGCTGCGCGGCCTCGTGCCGCAAAGCGAGGATCTGCTCGATACGTGCGGAGTTGTCGTAGGTGCCCGCATCCGGACCCTGATCGGACGCTCGGGTCTGATAGGCCCAGTAGAGCTTCTCGCGCAGTGCGCGGTCGTCGGCATAGGTCAGCACGGCCTGCACGGCGGGCTGCTTCAGGGTCACCAGGTAGCCTTCCAGGTCCTGCTCGCGCGCATACTCGCGCAGGACAGCGCGGCCGGACGCGGGCATCCCGGCCAGGTCGCGCTTGTCGGTGACGTGGTGTTTCCAGGCATCGGTGGCGTCCAGCACCGCATTGGCAAAACCGGTGCCCAGTTTCGACAGCTCACTGGCGATGACCCGGAAGCGGCTGCGCGCCGGTTCCTGCAGCGCCACGCCGGAGAGCCGGAAATCACGCAGGGCATGACCGATCAGTGCACGCCGGTCAGACGGAAGGGCATCGCCTTCGGACTGCTCCACGGCTTCGACGGCTGCGAACAGATCGCGATTCTGGCCCAACTCGGAGGAAAAGTCGGTGATCTTGTCCAGAGCAGCCTCATAAGCCTTGCGCAGCGCCGGGGTATCGGCGACCGAATGCAGATGCGAAACCGGCGACCAGACCCGGTTCAGGCGTTGCTCCAGGCGCTCCTGGGCCAGCATCACGTGCTCGAAGTCGAGGGTCGCACCGGGGATCGTCATTGCGCTGACCGCTGCACGGTATTCCGTCAACGCGGCTTCGACCGCGGGCACTACGTGTTCGGGCCGGATCGCGGGAAAATCAGGCAGTGCGGTATCGGCGAGCAGGGGATTGGTGGTCGTCATGCAGGCACTTCATGTCGGGGACAGGCTCAAAGCGTGGTGATGCACACCCGCAAATTCAAGCAGTAGGATGTATCCATGCCCACGCATTCGATCGATACCCGCGCGTTGCTCCTGCGTACCTCGGTCTTCGGTGACTTGCCAGAGGACGTGCTGGTGTCGGTGGCCGACCGCATGCAGCCCTGCGCCTTGCAGGGTGGCCATGTGCTGTTTGGCGCCGGCGACCCTTGCGATGCATTGTACGTACTGCATTCGGGCAGCATCGGACTGTTTCGCACCCCGCGTTCCGGCGGTGCGCCGCACCTGGCCGGCCTACTGAGCAACGGCGAGACCCTCGGCACCACCGGGTTGCTGTTGGGACAAGCGCATGAATCCACGGCACGCGCGCTACGCGACACGCAACTGATGCGGTTGTCGCGCAAGGACTTCGAACGTCTCATCGACCAGCATCCGCAAGCCATCCTGGGCGCGGCGCAGACGGCACTGCGCAATCTGCTCAAGCGCGGCGGCGATGAGCCCCGCCTGCTGCCCCGGACCTTTGCCATCCTGCCATTCGATGACGCCATCCATGCACGCGAACTGGCCGAACAACTGCGCCACGCCTTGCTGCCATTCGGTAATTGTCTGTTGATCGACGCTCCGTTGGGCCATGGCCATGGACCGGCCTGGTTCGCCGAGCGCGAGGCAGAGATGCGTTTCGTGCTGTATGTCGATGATGGCCACAACGCAGCCTGGCGCGCCCTGTGTCGCCGTCAGGCCGATACCTTGTTGATGGTGACCCGTGCGGACCGCGAACCCGCGCCCTGGCCCGACCAACCGGCACTGGCCGAACATGCCGACCTGGAGCGTCCGCGTCACCTGATACTGCTGCACCCGGGCAAGTCCATCGTTCCGGGTGCCGCGCGCAACTGGCGCAAGGCCGTCCCCGGCATCACCCACCACCACCATGTCCGCAACATCAACGACATCCAGCGCGTTGCCCGGCTATTGGCCCGGCGCAGCCTCGGGCTGGTGCTTTCCGGGGGCGGAGCGCGCGGCTTTGCCGCCATCGGCGTGCTGCGCGCGCTGCACGAGAAAGGCTACGACATCGATCTTGTCGGCGGCACCAGCATCGGCGCCATCATCGCCGCGGGCATGGCCTTGCAATGGGACCACAAGCAGATGCACGCGAACTATCGCGCGGCCTTCATCGACAGCCGTCCGCTTTCGGACTGGACCGTACCGCTGGTCGCGCTGTGTCGTGGTGAGCGCACCTCGCGCCTGCTGCAGCGCTTCTTCGGTGATCTTGACATGGAGGATCTTCCGATCCCGTTCTTCTGCGTTTCCTCCGACCTGACACGGGGGATTGCCGCAGTTCATCGGCAAGGGCCGCTGTGGCTGTGGTTGCGTGCATCGTGCGCGATACCCGGCATCCTGCCTCCGGTGTTGCACGAAGGACGCGTATACGTGGACGGTGCAGTCATCAACAACCTGCCCGTCGACGTGATGTACGACCGTGGCGTAGCCACTATCCTGGCCTGTGACATCCGCGCCGACGATGTACTGGTGACCGATCTCGAACGCGCCTGGCAGCCCCGGGCCTGGAGGCAATGGCTACAGCGCGATCGCCAGCCCGGCGTGGCCTCGATCCTGCTGCGCGCCGGCATGGTCAATGCCGAAAATATCGCCAACCAGCGCCGCGAACTGGCGACACAGGTGTTCTCGCCGCAACTGGATGCCATCGGCCTGCTGGACTTCAAGTCCTTCGACCGCGTGATCGAGGCCGGCTACCGCTCGGCGATCGAGTCGCTGGCCGAACCGCTGGGCTGAGCCGCTACACTGCGCGCATGAGCAACCTACGTGCCTACAACGACATGCGACCCGTGCTCGGCGCACGCGTCTGGATCGACCCCACCGCCAGCGTGATCGGCGATGTGCATCTGGGCGACGACGCCTCGGTATGGCCCGGCGCGGTGGTGCGCGGCGACGTGCACCACATCCGAATCGGCGCGCGCAGCAACATCCAGGATGGCGCCATCGTGCATGTCACCCATGACGGCCCGTATACGCCCGGCGGCTTCCCCTGTGAAATCGGAACGGACGTCACCGTGGGCCACGGCGCGGTGATCCATGCCTGCACGCTGGAAGACGCATGCCTGGTGGGCATGCACGCCACGGTACTGGACGGTGCGGTGGTACGACGCCACGCCTTCGTCGGCGCTGGCGCCCTGGTCCCGCCGGGCAAGGTCGTGAATGAGGGCGAGCTGTGGCTGGGCAATCCGGCGCGCTGCGTACGCGTGCTGGACGCCGTGGCCATTGAGCAACTGCACTATTCAGCGGCCCATTACGTGCGCCTCAAGAATCACTATCTGGGCTTGCCCGGCGGATAAGTCGTGCGCCACTCCAGATCATTCAGGTACGCCAGCGCCTGAGTTCGGTCCGTGCCGCACATGAGTGTTTCAGGACGCAAGGCACGGCAGACCGGCGGCCGGCGAGGATCGCCAAACAGCGCGCAACGATAATCGTCCGTCAGCTGCACACAGGGCATCCCGGCCGGCTTGCCCTTGGGCATGCCCGGAATCGGACTGGATATGGACGGTGCGATGCAGCAGGCGCCGCATCCGGGACGGCAATCCATACCGACCTCAGGACAAGCGCGAGCGCAGTTGATCGAAGACCAGCGCCGTGTCCGGACGCGTGCCATGCCATATCGCGAACGCATCGGCTGCGGTTTCGACCAGCATACCGAGGCCATCGCAGGCGTAGCGTGCTCCGGCCGCACGGGCCCATGCTAGAAATCCAGAAGCCGCCGAACCGTAGGAAAGGTCATAGCAAGTCGCGCGCGCTCCTGCGAGGGCGAACGGCAGTTCCAGCGCCTGTCCGCGCACGCCCGCCGAGGTGGCATGCACGATCAGGTCATAGCTGCCGATGTGGGCCAGGTCGTCCCAGTACCGCGTATGCGCACGCGCCGGATCACCGATCCGGTCGGCCAGCGCCTCGGCTGTGGCCGCAGTGCGATTGACGATGGTCAGCGTGGATACACCGGCATCCAGCAGCGACCAGGCCACGCCCTGTGCCGCACCGCCGGCACCCAGCAGCAGGGCATCGTGGCCGCGCAAATCGACCCCGTGACGCTCAGTGAGATCACGCACCATGCCGGCGCCATCGGTGTTGTGCGCGCCTATCCCACCGTTCTCCAGTCGCGTGAGCACGTTGGCCACGCCCACGCGCTGCGCG
>NZ_JAQIBU010000157.1 GCF_027858935.1 Oleiagrimonas sp.
GGCTCGCGGCGGATGCCGGCCCCGCCGCCGGACTGACGTCTGACCTGTCCCGGCTTGCGCGGCTGCCCGAACAGCCAGATCAAGACCAACACGATCAAGCCGACCACCAACAGTGGTATGCCGACGGCTGGGTTCCAGTGCATGCCCTACTCCATCCGGGATATCAAAAAGGTACATCAAAGCATTTGCGGATCATCGCCAGGGACAATCCGGATGCAGCCTGCCTATTCTCACGCGTGACGTAGATCAAGCCAAGCCCTTGCCTGGATCACGGGGCCTGCGCCGTTCAGGCCGCCCCCACCATACGCGCCGCCTCGGCCAGATCGACCTGCACCAGACGCGAAACACCCGGCTCGCGCATGGTCACGCCGCACATCTGTTGGGCAGCTTCCATGGTGGATTTGTTGTGGGTCACGAACAGGAACTGCACACGGTCGCTCATATCCCTGACGACACTGGAAAAACGACCGACGTTGGCTTCATCCAGCGGCGCGTCGACCTCATCCAGCAGACAGAATGGTGCCGGGTTCAGGGCAAAGATCGAGAACACCAGCGCTACGGCCGTCATCGCCTTTTCGCCCCCCGAAAGCAGGGTGATGTTGCTGACCCGCTTGCCAGGCGGGCGCGCCATGATGGTGACCCCTGTGTTGAGCAGGTCATCACCAGTCAGTTCCAGATAGCCATGCCCGCCGCCGAAAAGCCGCGGAAACAGCTCCTGCATGCCTGAATTGACCTTGTCGAAGGTATCCTTGAAACGCTGGCGGGTCTCGCGATCGATCTTGCGGATGGCATTCTCGAGTGTCTCCAGTGCACTCGAAAGGTCCTCCATCTGCGCGTCCAGATACGTCTTGCGCTCGGACTGCTCCTCATGTTCCTGGATCGCTGCCAGGTTCACCGGCTCCAGTCGCTGGATCCGCTGCGCCAGGGATTCAAGCTGACGTTCCCATTCGGCGGGGTCGGCATCCTCGGGCAGTTCCTTGAGCAACTCGTTCGGGTCCAGCTCCAGCCGCCTGATCGATTCCGACAGTTGTTGCGCGCGCATCTCCAGTGCCTGGGTCGCCATGCGCTGCTGTGACAACGCTTCGCGCATTTCCTGAAGCGAATGGTCGACTTGCTGGCGCGCCGTATCCAATCGACGAAATTCGGCATCGCTTTCCTCGACGGCACGACGCGCCTCGACCAGTTGTCGATCCACCAGAAGACGCTGGTCCAGGCAGGCCTGGCGTTCGGCTTCCAGCTCGGCGATCGGGTCGTTGCCGCTGGAAAGCTGCTGCTCGATTTCCTCACGACGCGATTGAAGCTGCACCCGCTGCGTTTCCATGCGCGTGCGCGATTGCTTGAGAGATTCATGCGCGGAACGGCGTGACTCCAGGCTCAGTGCCAGCTGGTGTGTGCGTTCGGAAGCCTCTTGTGCGTTCATCCGCGCTTCCTCGCGCGCCTCGAGCAGCACCCGGCGTTCGTTCTCCAATTCACGGCGACGATCTTCCAATTCGCCCATGCCGGAAACAGACTGGTCCAGCCTGGCGCGGGCTTCGCGTGTCTGCTGATTCAATTCATCCCGGCGTGCGTCGAGTTCCTTGAGCTCTGCCGAGATCTTCTCCGCGCGGGCCCGGGCCGTCTCGACCTTGCCGCGGTGACTCTGCATCTGGCCGGCAAGCTCGGATTGGCGCCGATGCGCCATGTACAATTCGCGCTGTGCGTCATCGCGCATGCGCTCGGTGTCTGCCTTGTCCTGATGCAGGGATTCCAGTTGTGCGCCGAGAGTCTCGACCGCGTTTTCCAGCGTTCCCGCCTTCTCGCTCAGCTGCTGGATTTCACGCTTGCGCGCCAGCACGCCGACATGATTGTCCTTGGCCCGACGTACGCGTGTCCAATGCGCAGACACCCACAGACCTTCCGGAGTGATCACCGACTGCTCCGGCGCCAGGCCTTCGAGCTTGCGTTGTGCCACCTGCACGTTTTCAGCAATCCACACCCTGGACAAAAGCACCATGGCGGCGGCCGGGCCACGCACATGTTCGGCAAGTGTTCCCGGCTGCGACGTCCCCTCCTCGGTGGAGATAACCGTCATGTCGGCCTCCTCGAGCGAGGACATGGCGTCGATGACAGCGCCCGGATCATCGACCATCACTCCGTCCAGCAATCCGGAAAGCACGGTTTCCACCGCAGTTTCCCATCCCGCCTCGACTTCCAGCGCCTCGCCCATGCGTGGCGAGTTTTCAAGCCCGAAACGCTCAAGCCACTCGCTGGCAGCGCCCTCATCCTGCCCCAACGCGGCATGCTGCAGCGCCTCCAGCGAAGCCAGTCTGCCGCCAGCGGCCTGCAATTGCTGTCGCGTCTGGTTGAGTTCGGTCTGCGCCTCACGCTCGCGCGCGAGCACGTTTTCGTGCTCGCCCTTGCGGGTCTCCAGTGAGACGCCCAGGGTTTCCACCTGTTCGCGCTGGCGCTCGTGTTCGGCGCTCAACGATTCAGCGGCCTCGGAAAGTGCATCGACGTCGGTACTTTCCTGTTCGGACTGCAAGGCCTCACGTCGGCGGGAAATATCCAGCGACTGACGGTCGAGATAATCGAGTCGGGTCCGTTCGACCTCAGCGGCCCGAGCGGCTTCCGAGGAGGAGCCACTGTGGGCATCCCATCGCTCCTGCCATGCGGACAATCGTGCTTCTGCATCCCTTTGCGCCTGCGCGGTTTGCTCGGAAGCCTTGCGCAACGCAGCCAATTCAGGCTCGCCCTCGCTCAGCGCAGCAGCCAGTTTCTGCAGTTGCTCGCGATCGCTTTCAAGATGACCGGTCAACTCGGCATATTCAGCCTCGGCCTCGGCATGGGCACGTTCCAGCCGTTCGGCAAGTTCCTTGTTGTGCCGAACCTGCTGTTCGACACGGGCAATCTCGGCACCGATCCGGTAGACCTCACCCTGCACCTTGTTCAGGTGCTCGTTGGCCTCGTGGTGCTGCTCACGCGTGGCTTCCATGCGCGACTGCAGTTGGAGCTGCTCGGCGACTTGCTTTTCAATCGAGATTTCAGACTGGCGCAGGCCCTCGCCCTGTTCGTCGTGCTGTCGTCGTATGGCGCGATATTCGAGGGCCTGCAACTCGGCCTGCTTGTGCTTCTGCTCTTGCTTGAAGCCCTTCCAGCGCTCGGCCGCACGTGCCTGACGATGCAGGTGCTCGAGCTGTTTCTCCACTTCATCGCGTACATCACCGATGCGCTCGAGATTTTCGCGTGTGTGGCGGATGCGGGTCTCGGTTTCCTTGCGGCGTTCCTTGTATTTGGAAATGCCCGCAGCTTCCTCCAGGTGCATGCGCAACTCATCCGGATGGGCATCGATGATCTGACTGATCATGCCCTGTTCGATGATCGAGTAGCTGCGCGGCCCGAGGCCCGTGCCAAGGAAGATGTCGGTGATGTCACGGCGTCTGCAGCGACTGCCATTGAGGTAGTACTGCGACTGTCCGTCGCGGGTCACGGTGCGCTTGACCGAGATTTCCGCATATTGCGCGAACTCGCCCTGGATCGTGCCGTCGCTGTTGTCGAAGACCAGTTCGACCATGGCCTGTCCGACCGGCTTGCGCGCGCTGGAACCGGAAAAAATCACATCGGTCAGCGAGTCGCCACGCAAGCGGCTGGCGGCGCTCTCGCCCATGACCCAGCGGATCGCGTCGATGATATTGGACTTGCCGCAACCGTTGGGTCCGACAATGCCCGTCATGTTGGTGGGCAGATGCAGGGTGGTCGGGTCGACGAACGACTTGAAACCGGCCAGTTTGATGGTGGTCAGGCGCATGCGTGTCCGTATCCGGTGATCCGCACTGGCGTCACTGCCAGGCCGGGGTCCAAACCGTCACTTTGCCAAGGGCGTTTACTTGGCGCAATCGACGATTTGAATAAATATTTAAATCAAGTACCTATTTGATTTTACTCATGTAACTTATCTTGCGGAACATGGCTTGCGTGACTCACGTCCGCGAAGCGGCTTCCTGTGGTGTCAGCGCCTCGATGGCCAGCGCATGGATGCCCTGGTTCAACCAGGTCTCCACTGCACCGTAAACCATCCGATGCCGCTTGATTGGCATCTGGCCTTCGAACACGCTGCTGACCACGCGCACGCGGAAGTGCCCCTCACCCTCCCCAGAATGCCCCACATGCATCTTCCCCTCGTCGATCACCTCGACCGTTTGTGCGTCTAGCGCGCCGCTGATCGCGGCCCGCAGCGTCTCGACCATGGGTTCGTTCATGGCAGGACCTGGATGAACGGAAGAATCTCGACATTTGCGTACACCCCCGCAGCTACATAGGGGTCGGCATCGGCCCATGCCTGCGCAGCCTGCTGGGAATCGAACTCGGCGACGATCAGGCTGCCGCTGAATCCGGCAGGACCAGGCTGCGGCGAGTCG
>NZ_JAQIBU010000173.1 GCF_027858935.1 Oleiagrimonas sp.
TCCAGCACCAGCATGCGGCTGGCCGAACGCTCCTTGAGCGGCGCCTGTGCGATCAGCGCCTGCGGCAGGTCAAAATGAAAATCGCTTTTCTTCACGGCACGGACATCGGAAATCGGAAACCCGGAAGCATACTAGGTCGTCATCGGGCGTTTGCCCGCGCCGATACCCGGTCTTTCACAACCAGCCCTTCTGCCGCGCCAGCCGATGGGCCTCGATCCGGTTGCCCACGCCGAGTTTGCCGATCGCCTCGGACAGGTAGTTGCGCACGGTGCCGTGCGAGAGATTCATGTGTGCAGCGATATCGCTCGCGGAGAGACCCTCGCCGGCCAGCCGCAGCGCCTGGCGCTCGCGGTCGTTGAGGGGATCGGCCTCGGACCACGCCTCGATGGCCAGTTCCGGGTCGATGGCGCGACCGCCACGATGCACGGTGCGAAGTGCTTCGGCCAGCTTTTCCGCCGGTGCGTCCTTGAGCAGGTAGCCAACCACCCCCGCATCCAGTGCCCGGCGCAGAAAGCCGGGGCGGGCGAAAGTGGTGACGATCACGACCTTCACCGGCAAGTCCTGGCGCTTGATCCGCTGCGCCAGCTCCAGGCCGGTGAGGCCGGGCATCTCGATGTCGGTGACCAGGAGATCCGGCTTCAGTCGCTGTAGCTCCCGCCAGGCGGCTTCGCCGTCGGCCACCGAGTCGAGCACGCTGATGTCCGGCTCCATGCCCAGCAGCGCGGCAAGCGCACCGCGCACCATCGCCTGATCCTCGGCCAGCAGGACCCGGATCATGACGCGCGCCCCATCAGGTGCGCGGGCGTCGCCAGCGCGCCGGACCAGGTGCCCGTGTCGTCGGTGCGCTGCGCGCTGGGCAGGGGCAAGCGCGCACGCAGCGTGGTGCCCTGCCCGCGGGGCGAATCGATGTCCAGTTTGCCCCCCAGCGCCTGCACGCGCTCGCGCATGCCCTGCAGGCCATTGCCGTGGACGTCGACACCGCCGCGACCGTCGTCGGCGATGAACAACTCGAGCGCCCCATTCTGTTCCCGGATCACGACCCGTGCATTTTGCGCCTGGGCATGGCGGGCGATGTTGGTGGCTGCCTCGCGCAGCACCAGCGCCAAGGTCGGCTCGACGCCATCGGGCAGGTCCAGGGCAGGCCATTCGTAGTCCATCCGCACGCCGCTCGACTCCAGCATCAGGTGGGCCGAGGCCAGCTCGGCGGCCAGGTCGGTGGCACGAATGCCGGTCACGGCCGAACGGACTTCGGCCAGGGCCTTGCGCGCGATGTGTTCCGCGTCGTGCAGCTCCCGTTTCGCGCCCTCGTGATCGCGGTCGAACAGTTTGCGCGACAACTCGAGCTTGAGCGTGATCAGCGAAAGCGTATGGCCGAGCAGGTCATGCAGGTCACGGCCGATACGCTCGCGCTCGGCGGTGGCCGCGAGGCGCCGGACCTCGTCCTGGGACAGCCGCTGGGTGGTGTTCTTGATGGCATTGATGCGCCCCGCCAGGCTGCCGGCACTGGCACTGGTGCAGATACCGACCAGGATCACGATCACGAACCACGGCATGCCCAGCCACACGACCTCCAGCGCCAGCACCAGCTCGATCAGCGCGATCTTGAGGATGCTCTCGCGGAAGGAGCCGTGGTATGGCACATAGACGCAGGCGAACACGCCGTAGCTCCAGGCACTCGGATTGAACGGAGCCGAAGCACAGGCAAGCAGGGTCAGGGCTGCGACAAAGATACTGGTTTCCCGGTACGGCCGCACGTGGATCAGGAAAAACAGCAGCGCGAATACCGGGTAGCCGAGGATCAGCGACCACCAGAACGCGGCATGCACCGGCTGGAACAGCGGCGTCAGGAAGACCCATATCGACCACAGCAGGTTCAGGGCATGCAGACGGGGGTTGCTGCCGTTGCAGCGCATGTACCGCGCCATCGAGTCCGGCGCCGGACGCAGGAAGGCGGGCAGCCCGATCATGGTGCGTGTGGTGTTCATGTATCGCGCTCCCGCAATTCAGCCGTGCCGGCGCAGGCGCCGCGCCGCCAGCCCGAAGAGTACCGCAGCCACGACCAGCAGGATCAGCACGTGTCCCAGAATCGGCGCATGCGACAGGCCCATGATGCGCTGCCCGATCTGATTCAGGTGATAACTGGGCCAGACCGGTGCGATGCGCCCGAGGATCGAGGGCATCATGCGCAATGGAATCCACAGCCCGGACAGGAACGCCATCGGCAGGTAGACCAGGTTGAGCAGGCCCGGTGCGCCCTGGCCCTTGATCAGGGTGCCGATGAACATGCCCAGCGCACAGAACGGAAGCACCCCGAACACGCCCATCGCCAGCATCGCGGCCACCTGCCCCGCACTCAGCGGCACGTGCGCCACCAACACCCCGATCAGCAGCAGCAGCGTCACCACCACGCCGGCGGCGGCCATGGCCATCACCATCTTGCCCAGCAGGTAGGCGCCCGGCGGCATGGGCAGCGCGCGCTTGAGTGTCAGCAGCCCGCCGTCGCGCTCGATCGCCAGCGACACGCCGAACCCGAACAGCCCCGGCCCCATGATGCCGAACGCGCTGTAGCTGGCCAGAAGATAACGCGAGGCCTCGCCGCCCGGAGGACTCATCACCACCCCGAACATCAGGTAGAACACGGTGGAAAACAGGGTCATCGGCAGCATGAAGCCGGGGTTGCGCAGGTAGCGCAGGCATTCGCTGCGGATCTCGGCCAGGTAGGCACCCAGCACGCGCGAAGCGGGCATGTCGGTCCGCGTGGTGATCGATGACGCGGTCATTGCAGTCTCCATCTCAGGCCACCTCGCGGTTGGCATCGGCCTCCGCGGCGTCGGCGTCGCGGGTCAGTTCGGTAAAGGCTTCGGCCAGGCCGGCACGCCGCACTTCCAGGTCGCGCAGACCGGGATCCCTGGCCAGCAGATCGCGAACCACCCGCTCGGCCTCGGCCGTGGATACCTGCAGGCGTCCTTCGACCGAGACGGCCTCGGCCACGTACGGCCACGACGCCACCAGTGCACTGTCGAGCGCACTGGTGCAGAGGATGCGCTTGAGCGCCACGCGAGCGCGGATGGCATCGACCGTCCCGGCATGGATCTCGCGGCCATGCGACATCACGCTGACGCGGTCGGCAAGGGCCTCGGCCTCTTCCAGGTAGTGTGTGGTCAGGACCACCGAACAGCCTTCGTCCACCAGGGCACGGATCGCCTGCCACAGCTTCTGGCGGGCCTCGATGTCCATGCCCACGCTCGGCTCGTCGAGGAACAGCAGTTGCGGACGGCCGCACAGCGAGAGCGCGAACTGCACCTGGCGCTGCTGCCCCCCCGACAACTTTCCGTAGGGACGCTTGAGCAGATCCTCGACCCCGGCCAGCTTTGCCGATTCGTCACGGCTGCGCGGCGCAGGGTAGTAACTGGCCGTGACGCGCAGCAATTCGGAAACGCGAAGGGTCAGGGGCAGTTGCGCGGACTGCAGCATCACGCCGATGCGCCGCCGCGCGACGACGGACTGCGGGTCCATGCCGAACAGCGTGACCCGCCCCTGGTCGGGTCGGATCAGCCCCAGCATCAATGCGATGCCGGTGCTCTTGCCGGCGCCGTTCGGCCCCAGCATGGCCAGCAGTTCGCCACTGCGCACCTCCAGATCGAGGCCGGACAGCGCCTGGATACGTCCATAGCGTTTGCTGACGCCGTGCAGTTCAGCCACGTTGGATTGCCGTGCATTCATGGAGCCGCTCCTCGTTGTTGAACCCATCTTCGTCCGAGGGACGTCCCCGCAACAGTCGCCACCATCACGCATCCGTGGTGACAGGCGTCATGCGGGGGTGTCGCCAAACCACGTCTCATGATATAGTTGAAGGATATTTTCCTTTGCAGTTAACCACTTAGCGCACCACTACCGGCCTCGAGCGCCGCGGCGCTGCCCATCCAGTTGAGGAGACAGCCATGGGATCGATTGACCTGTTGCGCGAAATGCGCGAATTCGGCGGCACGCCACGGACCACGGGCCTGGACGACGCCACCATCGAGGGTTTCGCCAAGACGGACCCGATGCTGGCCGGCGCCATCGAGGACGCCGCAACCAGGCATCGTGCGCTACGCGCTGAGCTGGGCGATTTCCTGAAACTGGACGAGAACGAACAGTTGCAGAAGGCGCAGGCCGGGTTCATCAACTTCTACCCGGATGACGCCATCAACCCGTACCTTCCGGCAGCCGGCCGCGGTCCCTGGATCGTGACCCTGAAGGGCGCCGTGATCCATGACAACGGCGGTTACGGCATGCTCGGCTTTGGCCACAACAATCCGGCCATCGACAAGGCCCTGGCCGCTCCGCAGGTCATGGCCAACGTGATGACCCCAAGCCTGGCGCAGATGCGCATCACCCAGGCGCTGAACAGGGAAATCGGCCACAGCCGCCCGGATGGCAATCCGTACGCGCGCTACCTGTGCCTGAATTCCGGCTCCGAGTCGGTCGGACTGGCCGGCCGCTTCGCCGACGTCAACACCAAGGAGATGACCGACGAGGGCGGCAAGCATGCCGGGCGCCGGGTCAAGCGCATCGCCGTCAAGGGCGCCTTCCATGGCCGCACCGAGCTGCCCGCGCTGTATTCGGACTCCACTCGGGCGACGTACCTGAAGTATCTGGCCAGCTTCAAGCATCACAACGACCAGCTGATCATCGTCGAACCCTACAACGTGCAGCAGTTGCGCGACGCCTTTGCCGAGGCCGACAAGCAGGGCTGGCACATCGAGGCGATGTTCCTGGAACCGGTCATGGGCGAAGGCGATCCCGGCCGCGCCGTGACGCCGGAGTTCTACGCCGCCGCACGCGAGCTGACCAAGGCCCACGGCACCCTGCTGCTGGTCGACTCCATCCAGGCCGGTCTGCGCACCAACGGCGTGCTTTCGGTGGTCGATTATCCCGGCTTCGAGAAGCTGGAAGGCCCGGACATGGAGACCTTCTCCAAGGCCCTCAACGGCGGCCAGTACCCGCTGTCCGTGCTGGCCGTGAACGAACGCACTGCCAAGCTCTACCGCAAGGGCGTGTATGGCAACACCATGACCGCCAATCCACGCGCACTGGACGTGGCCTGCGCCGCCCTGGCCCAACTGGATGATGCGCTGCGCAGCAACATCCGCGAGCGCGGGCGGGAATTCGTGGACAAGCTCAACGCACTCAAGGACGAACTGGGCGGCCTGATCACCAAGGTCCAGGGCACCGGTTTGCTGTTCTCCTGCGAGCTGGATCCGCGATTCAAGTGCTACGGCGCCAACTCCACCGAGGAGTACCTGCGCGAGCACGGGCTGGGCGTGATCCACGGCGGCACCAACTCGCTTCGTTTCACCCCGCACTTCAACGTGAGCAGCGCAGAAGTCGACCTGATCATCGGTCACGTGCGCCAGGCCTTGCTCAAGGGCCCGCGCAAGCAGAGCGCCGAAGCAGCCTGATCAAACCGCAAAACGCTGGAAAAAAAGGCGCGCCCGCATCCGGGCGCGCCTTTTTCATGCGTCAACGTCGGCGCTAAGCGATTTCCTCCGCCAGAGCACGCGCGCGCAGGCGCACCGGCGCGGTCTCCGGCATCTGCAGGATCGCCAGCAAGCCGAAGATCACACCAGCGATCATGTACCAGGCCGGGGCCAGCGGATCACCGGTGAACCGGGTCAACCAGGCGACGATGAACTGGGTCGAGCCACCGAACACCGAGATGGCCAGAGCATAGATCAGGGCCAACGCGCCCGAGCGCACCCGCTGCGGCAGCGATTCGGTGATCGCCACCAGGACCGTGGCCGTGGACAGGGTCGAAGCCACGGCCAACACCGCGCAGGTGGTGTACAAGGCCGGCCCGTCGCGCCACACCGAAAGGAATCGGAAAGCGGGGAAGATAGCCAGCAACAGCACCAGCCACGGCACCATCATCACCGGCTTGCGTCCGAACCGGTCGGACAACCAGCCGCTGATCGGATCGCAGATGAACCCGCACAGTCCAACCACCGCCGTGGCGCCCAGCGCCAGTTGCTCGGACATGCCAAGCGTCGCATGCGCGTAGGTCGTCATGTAGTCGAGGATATAGTTGGTGGTGGTCGCGGCAGCCAGCAGCACCAACCCGAGCAGGGCCACACGCCGGAACGCCCTGCGTTCGATCGGCGCCAGGGGTTGCGACTTGGCCTCCATGTCCAGGGTCTCGCCCAGCGAGCGGCGCAGCGCCAGGCCGAACGGCACGATCACCGCGCCCAGCAGCAGCGCCACGCGCCAGCCCCAGGCGTTCAGTGCAGCGGGTCCCAGCAGATGGGCCAGCGCCACACCGACCAGGCCCGCGACCAGGACCGCGGCATCCGCGCTCATGGCCTGCATCGAGATGTACAGGCCGCGCCGATGTTCCGGCGCGGCCTCCATCATGTAGGCCGTGCTGGGCCCGACCTCACCGCCCAGTGCAAAGCCCTGCAGCAACCGGAAGCCCACCACCAGGATCGGCGCAGCCACCCCGATCTGCGCAAAGGTCGGCGTCAGCGGCAGTCCGATCACGCCGATGCCGATCAGCGTGAAAGAGAGCAGCATCGCCGGCTTGCGACCGACCCGGTCGCCCATGCGCCCGATCACGAATGCACCCAGCGGCCGGGTCAGGAAACCGGCACCAAAAGTCGCCAGCGAGGCCAACAAGCTGGCGCCGGGTTTATCGGAGGGGAAAAACGCATGCCCGATCTGGGTCGCGAAGAACGCGTAAGTCACGAAATCGTAGAACTCGATGGCGTTCCCCACCGTCACTGCCGCCACGTGCCGGGTCGGCAATGCCACCCTTCCGTTATCCTCCATTGCCGCCATCCACTGTCCCCGATTCAGCCCCGACCAGTGTCATACAGTGACCCGATCGCTGTCGAGTCGCCAGCCGGCGCCGTCGGCGATAAGCTCTTGACCTGCACACGCACCCACGAACGCCTTCGAGGATCACCGGCATGACTGTCACCGAGGTTGACCACCCCCTGATCCACCACAAGCTGGGCCTCATGCGCGAGGTCGGCACCAGCACCCGACAGTTCCGTGAACTGGCCGCAGAGATCGCCGCGCTGCTGACCTACGAGGCCACGCGTGACCTGGAAACCGTGAGGGTGGCAATCGACGGCTGGGCCGGTCCACTCTCGGTACAGCGCATCCAGGAACACCAGATCACCATCGTGCCGATCCTGCGCGCGGGCCTGGGCATGCTGTCCGGGGTGCTCGAGATGATCCCGGCGGCCAGGGTCGGGGTGGTCGGCCTGCAGCGTGACGATACCACCCTGCAGCCGATCACCTATTACGAGAAGTTGACCGATCATATGGACGAGCGCACCGCGCTGATCATCGACCCGATGCTGGCCACGGCGGGCACCATGGCCGCTACCGTGGACATGCTCAAGCAGGCCGGTTGCCGACGCATCAAGGTACTGGTACTGGTGGCCGCGCCTGAGGGACTGTCACGCCTGCGCTCGGATCATCCGGATGTGCAGATCTACACCGCCGCCATCGACGAACGACTGAACGAACACGGCTACATCCTGCCCGGCCTGGGGGACGCCGGAGACCGCATTTTCGGCACCCATCCACCGCGCGGCGATGCCTGAGTGTTGCGACAAAGCACGGTCGGATCCGGGGCCTGCAAGTAAAACCAGACGGAACGGCGCTCAACCGTGATCGCGGTAACGGTCGGTGGCCCCGATCAGCTCGTGCAGGATGCCCGGCTCGAAGGATGAGTGCCCGGCGTCCTGTACGACGCGCAGGTCCGCCTCGGGCCACGCCCGATGCAGGTCCCAGGCGCTGCGCATCGGGCAGACGATGTCATAACGGCCCTGCACGATCACCGCGGGAATGCCGCTCAATCGCTTGGCGTTGCGCAACAGCTGGTCATCGTGCTCGAAGAATCCTCCATGGACAAAGTAATGGCATTCGATGCGGGCGAAGGCGCTGGCAAACGCGTCGCCACTGGCGCTCTCGATGTAATCCCTGTTCGGTCGCAGGAAACTGCCTCCTGCTTCCCATACCGACCAGGTTTTGGCCGCCGCCATGCGCACCTCGGGATCGGGGTCGGTCAATCGCCTGTAGTAGGCACTCATCATGTCGCCACGCTCGACCTCGGGGATCCCGGACAAATAGGTTTCCCAGGTATCCGGGTAAAGCGCGTCCGCACCCTTCTGGTAAAACCATTCCAGTTCCTCGCGACGCAGCATGAAGATGCCACGCAGGACCATTTCGGTGACTCGATCCGGATGCGTCTCGGCATAGGCCAGTGCCAGGGTCGAACCCCATGAACCACCGAACACCTGCCAACGCTCCACGCCCAGGTGCTCGCGCAACCGCTCGATGTCGGCGACCAGGTGCCAGGTGGTGTTCTGCGCCAGTTCCGCGTGCGGCGTCGAGCGCCCGCAACCGCGTTGGTCGAACAGGATGATCCGGTAGGCCTCGGGATCGAAGAAGCGCCGGGATTCCGTGTTGCAACCACCCCCAGGGCCTCCGTGCAGGAACACCACGGGCTTGCCTTGCGGATTGCCGCACTGCTCGTAGTACAACGTGTGCAGTTCCGAAACCGGCAGCATGCCGGTCGCATAGGGCTCGATTTCCGGATACAGCGTGTGCAGCGGCTGGTGCATGAGGGCTCCTGTGAGCAACAGTCTGCAAGAATAACGGCTTGGTTCGTATGGCGTCATGCATCGCGGCATGGCGTCAATCGAAGACCTTGCCCGGATTGAGGATGCCGTGCGGATCGAACACAGCCTTCACCTGGCGCATCAGGGCGATCTCGTGTGGGCTGCGCACGCGGTCAAGATACGGCTTTTTCAGCAAGCCGACGCCGTGTTCGGCCGAAATACTGCCGCCATGCTTTTCCAGCACGTCGCACAACAGACCCGTGACGCGGCCACACGCCTCGGTGAAGGAATCCATGGCCATGTCCTCGGGACGCAATACGCCGATGTGCAGGTTGCCGTCGCCGATATGTCCGAACCACACGACTTCGAAATCCGGATATTCGCGATCGAACAGCGACTGCATGTCGGCCATGAACGGTGCGACTCGTGAGACGCGTACCGAAATGTCGTTTTTGTAGGGCGTATGCGGCGCAATGCTTTCGGTGATGCCCTCGCGCAGGTGCCACAGCTGCCTGGCCTGCGCCTGGCTCTGGCTGATCACGCCGTCGACGACCCAAGCCTCGTCGGCGGCTGTTTCAAAGGCCGCCAGCGCCGCCTCTTGCGCACGCTCGTCAGGGGCCTCGAACTCGGCCAGCACGTAGAACGGCGCCTCGCCCTCGAACGGCCGTTGTCCGCCCTGCGCCAGCACATGGCCCATGGCTTGCTCGGTGAAGAACTCGAATGCGGTCAGGGCAAGGCGCGCGCGCAGCACCCCGAATACGCGCATCAGCGCATCCATGTCCGGCACTGCCAACAGCATCACCCGCAATTCCGGCGGCGGCTCGGTCAGCCGGATCCCAGCCTCGACCACCACGCCCAGCGTGCCCTCGGAGCCGATCATCAGGTGCCGCAGATCGTACCCGGTGGCGTTCTTGACCAGATCGCGATTCAGCTCCAGCAGATCACCATTGCCGGTGACCACCTTGAGGCTGGCCACCCAGTCGCGGGTCATGCCGTAACGCAGCACCTTGATGCCCCCGGCATTGGTGGCGATGTTGCCGCCGATCTGGCTGGAGCCGCGGCTGCCGAAATCCACAGGGTAGTAAAGCCCATGTTCACGCGCGGCCTGTTGCAATGCTTCGGTGACCACGCCGGCCTCGACATGCAGCACGCGATCGACCGGATCGAAATCGAGGATGCGATGCATCCGTTCCATACAGAGCACCACCTCGCCATGCATGGCCACGGCACCACCGGACAGGCCAGTGCGTCCGCCGGAAGGCACCAATGCGATGCTGTGCGCGCATGCCCAACGCACCAGGGCCTGCACCTCCTCCACGGTTTCCGGCAGCACCACCGCCCGTGGCGCCGGCGGAAACTGACGCGTCCAGTCGCGCCCGTAATGCTCAAGGTCATCGGCTTGTTCAAGGACACGGGACTCGCTCAGCAACTCCCGCAATGCGGCAATGGGATCGGACATGGTCAATCGTGGGGTCTTGGATGAGGTCCCGAGTGTACGGCAGACGGAGCGAGGTGCCCTGCGACGATGCATCCTTTCCGCCTCCACCCGCGCTCTGGCATAGTCGTGAATTCGACGGACAGCCAGGACGGCACGTCCAGAACACATCACACGGCCTCCCCCATGAAGACCTCATTTCCACGCGAAGACCTCAAGATCCTGCTTCTTGAAGGCATCAGCCAGCAGGCGGTGGACGCTTTCACCGAAGCCGGCTACACCAACATCGAGCATCACGACAAGGCACTGCCGGGAGACGAACTGCTCAAGCGCATCGCCGATGCACACATCGTCGGCCTGCGCTCACGCACCCAGCTCACCGAGGAAGTCATCGCCCACGCCCGACGCCTGTTCGCGATCGGCTGCTTCTGCATCGGTACCAACCAGGTGCGGCTGGATACGGCACGCGCGCGCGGCATCCCGGTGTTCAACGCGCCCTACTCCAACACCCGCAGCGTGGCCGAACTGGTCCTGGCCGAGGCCATCCTGCTGATGCGCCGGATCCCCGAGCGCAACGCCTCATGTCACCTCGGCGGCTGGATGAAATCAGCCGACGGCAGCTACGAGGTCCGCGGCAAGACCCTGGGCATCATCGGCTACGGGCATATCGGCACCCAGGTTGGCGTGCTGGCCGAGGGCCTGGGCATGCGCGTGCTGTATCACGACATCGAGCCCAAGCTGGCGCTGGGCAACGCCAGCCCCGCCGACAGCCTGGACGCGCTGCTGGCCGCCTCGGACATGGTCACCCTGCACGTGCCGCAAACACCGGAAACCCGCGACATGATCGGCGCACGGCAGATCGCCGCCATGCGCCAGGGCGCCGTACTGATCAACGCATCACGCGGCACCGTGGTGGTGATCGACGCGCTGGCCGAGGCGCTGCGCAGCGGACATCTGGCGGGCGCCGCCGTGGACGTGTTTCCCGTCGAACCCAAGAGCAAGGGCGACGAGTTCGTGTCGCCGCTGCGCGCGTTCGA
>NZ_JAQIBU010000183.1 GCF_027858935.1 Oleiagrimonas sp.
CGGTATTCCTGCAGGTGCAGCCAGTCCTCGTACACATCGATGGCCAGTGCGTATTCGGGCAGGTCCTGGTCATAGGCGCGGTAGCAGGTGATGCCTTCGCGGGACAGGCGCTTTTGCAGGTGTCTGAGATTCTTGTTGAGACGGTTGGCAAGCATTTGCGCCGCCGCCGAAAGCGGCTTCGGCTCCGGCGGAGGCGCATCGGCCGCACGCAGGTCGAAGGTCACCAGCACGGTTTCCAGCGCGCCGTTGTACAGCGTGTAGCGCTTGTCCGCGCGCACGCCCAGCGCATGCCCCAGCTCGGTGTCGCCACACAGCACTGCCGCATGCCATCCGGGATAGCGTTCGCGCAACACCTTGCCAAGCGTGCGATACAGCTCCGGCAGGCGCTCCCGGTCACCGAGGCGCTCGCCATAGGGCGGGTTGCAGACCACCAGGCCACGTTCGCCACGCGCCGCAGGCAGGTAGGCGACATCGTGGTGTTCGAGCTGCACGAATCCTGCCACGCCCGCGTCCTGGGCATTGCGCGCGGCAAGTTTCAGCACGCGGTCGTCGTGATCGCTGCCGTAGAAACAGGGTTTGAGCGCACCCAGGCCGTTCTCGGCGCGTTGTGCGGCTTCGTCCTTGAGGCGCTGCCACAGCGGCGCGTCATGGCCGCGCCAGCCAAGCAGGCCGAAATATGTTCGATCCAGCCCGGGCGCGATATCGGCTGCCATCCACGCGGCCTCGATCAGCAGCGTGCCGGAACCGCACATCGGGTCGACCAGGGCGCCGCCCTCGGCATGGATTCGTGGCCACTGCGCGCGCAGCAGCACGGCTGCGGCCAGGTTTTCCTTCAACGGCGCTTCGCCCTGACCGCTGCGCCAGCCGCGCCGATGCAATGGCGTCCCGGCCAGGTCCAGCGAAACCGTGGCGCGGTTCTTCTTCACGTGCAGGTGGACGCGTACCTGCGGTTGCTCGACGTCGACCGAGGGTCTGGTGTCGAAACGCTCGCGGCACTGGTCGACGATGGCGTCCTTGACCCGCAGCGAGGCAAAACGGCTGTGCGTGAGCGCACTGCGCGAGAGCACCGCATCCACCGCCATGGTGCCCTCAGGTGACAGGTGCTGCGCCCAGTCGATGCTTCGCACGCCCTGGTACAGCGCCTCGTCGTCGGCTGCGTCGAATTGGGCCAGCGGCAACAGGATGCGGCTGGCCAGGCGCGACCACAGGCAGGCACGGTAGGCCTGCTCCAGTTCACCCTGGAAATACACCCCTGCCAGGGCCTCGTGCGCGGATGTGGCTCCAAGGCTGAGCAGCTCGTCGCGCAACAGGTACTCCAGTCCGCGTGGACAACTGGCGAAGAATTCACTCACGCTGGAAGACTCTCAAGGAACAGTCGGAACTGCCGCTCGATAAACGGCACTTGCGAGGACAGGCGATGGCCATCGGTGACCAGGATGGTGTTGATCTGCGCCGATCGTGCAAAGGCCATGGCGTCACTGGCCGGACACAGGTCATCGGTGAATCCGTGGATCAGCAATGACGGCAGGCCGCGCGCCATGTCGAACGCCTGTCGATAGCCGGGAATCCGGGTCGGCAAAGCCAACAGGAACAGGCCCCGGCATGAGGCCTGCACTGACGCCAGTCCGGAAACGAAGGCGCCCATGCTTGAGCCCACCAGCAAGGGCGGCCGTGGCACAGCGCGGATGCGTCCGATCAACCGCTCCAGGCGCGGCCCGACCGACTCGAGCTCGCCCTGCTCGTCGCAGTCGCGGTAGTCCGGGCGTTCGGTGGAAAAGCCCATGTCCTCGGCAGCCTGCGCCAGGACGCTGACCTTGGTCGCATCGGGGCCGCTATTGCTGCCATGGGAAAGGATGATGTGACCGCGCATGAAAAAGCTCCGGAGCAACCCGTTGAACCGCGAATCGTAGCAGGCGGCGAGCGGTTCCTGACCGACGATCCGTATCGTGAGAGACTTGCGCCATGTCCAGCTTGATCATCCACGACTGGCCGCTGCCCTATGTCGACCGGCTCGAACCGCGTCCGCTGGATGCGGTCGACCTCGTGGTGATCCATTGCACGGAACTACCGGACCTGGACATGGCGCGCGCATACGGTGAGCGGGTCCGCTATCCCAGCGGCACCGGCAACAGTGGACACTACTACGTGGATCGCGACGGTCGGATCCATCGCTTTGTACCCGATGATCGCGTCGCGCACCATGTCCGCGCCCACAACGCTCATGCGATCGGCATCGAGATGGTCAACACCGGACGCTACCCACACTGGCTGGACCACCGCCATCAGCAGATGGCAGAGGCCTATCCGGACGCACAGATCGAGAACCTATGCGCACTGCTGGATGAGATGGCGGCCCGCCTGCCGGACCTGCACTGGATCGCCGGCCACGAGGACCTTGACACCGAACGGGTCGAGGCCAGCGACGATCCATCCATGCAGGTGCCGCGCAAGCGGGATCCGGGGCCGCTGTTCCCATGGCAGCACGTCCTTTCCCGGACCCGTCTGCAGCGACTCATGCCCGATACCGCGAGCGCATAGAGCGCGCACGCTCCGCGGCACGCACACTGCACCCGGCTATACTTTCCCGTCTTCTGCCGTCCGAGGACTTTTCATGAGCAACACGCACGTCGCTGAACTGGTCGAGCTGCTGCAGCTCGAACGCCTGGAAGACAATCTGTTCCGAGGTCAGAGCCGCGACATCGGCACCCGTTTCGTGTTCGGCGGGCAGGTGCTCGGACAGGCGCTCTCGGCTGCCCAGCAGACCGTGGACCCGGATCGCGAGACGCATTCTCTGCATGCCTATTTCCTGCGCGCCGGCGACGTCGAGGCGCCCATCGTGTATTCGGTCGAGCGCGCACGCGACGGCCACAGCTTTTCTTCGCGGCGCGTGGTCGCAATCCAGCACGGCAAGCCGATCCTCAACTGCGCCGTGTCGTTCCAGATCCCGGAGGACGGGTTCGAGCACCAGACATCGATTCCCGAAGTGCCCGCCCCGGAAGACATCGAGCCGCAGAAGCCGCTGCCCCCCGAGGAACTGGACAAGCTGCCCGTGAAACTGCAGCGCTGGCTGGGCGTGGACCGCCCCTTCGAATTTCGCCAGGTCTGGCCGCGCGACGAGCTGCATCCGAGCAAGCGGCCGCCCTACCAGCACATCTGGTTCCGGCTCAACGGCAAGGTGCCCGAGACCTCTGTTGACCAGCAGCGTGCATTGCTGGCCTACGCCTCGGACTTCCACCTGATCGGCACCACCACGCTGCCTCACGGCATTTCCTACATGAGCCACAACGTGCAGATGGCCAGCCTCGACCACGCCATGTGGTTCCATCGCCCATTCCGGGTCGACGAATGGCTGCTGTACTCATTCGACAGTCCCACCGCACAGGGCGCCCGGGGGCTGGCGCGCGGCATGATCTTCAGCCGTGACGGACAACTGGTCGCCTCGACCGCGCAGGAAGGCCTGGTGCGGTTGCGCGACGAATGACAAGCGTTGCATCCATGCAGCGCATTTCTCCTCGCCAACGCGATAAAATGCCCGTATGCGCGAAATCTATACTTCACCCCGCCACGAAAACGTCGACCGAGTGGTCGCCCTGCTCGCCGAGCACGGCATCGAGACCAAGATCAACAATCGTGCGACCTACAACCGGCCCAGCTACCAGCGCTTCAGTTACAGCAACCCCGGTGATTCCAGCCGCTGGCCGCAGGTCGAGGTGCGTTTCGCGGCCGACCTCACGCAGGCCAGGGAGCTGCTGCGCGAAGCCGGGCTGGAACCTCTCACGCGCTATGCCGAAGTGCTTGCCGCATCACGTGCCACCGAAAAAAAACCGGTTCAGGCACGACGCGCCGTGGTCAACCGCGCGCGCATGATCGCCTTTGCCTCGGTCGCCGCCGTGCTGGTACTGATGACGCTGCGCGCGTTGCACCTGTTCTGATTGATCCTCGACGGGACTATCATCACGACGTGCTGGACCCGATCCGGGGTGGCGGTAGACTGGACCGGTGACCCACGATATAAAGCCCATGCGCTCTGAACGTGTCCGACTGTTCCTGACCCTGCCCCACGCCTGCGGCTACTTCTCGCAGCGCGCGGCGCAGAATCTGGTGCTGGACCCGTCCGCCCCCCATCTGGACCGCATGTACCCCAAGGCCCTGAACCAGGGCTTTCGGCGTGCCGGCGGGCACTTGTACCGTCCGCGCTGCGCGCATTGCCAGGCCTGCCGGCCCTGCCGGGTGCCGGTGGAAGCCTTCACCCCGGACCGCAGCCAGAAGCGTTGCCACAAGCGCAATACCGACCTCGTCGTGATCGAGGCAGCACCGGGGTACACCGAGGAACGCTTCGAACTGTACATGCGCTATCTGCGCCACCGCCATCCCGGAGGCGGGATGGACCAGGCCGAGCCGGCGGACTTCGAACAGTTTCTCAGCGCACCCTGGAGCCCCACCCTGTTCCTCGAAATGCGCCTGGCGGACCGCTTGCTTGGTGTGGCCGTCACCGATGTGTGCGTCAGCGGCCTGTCGGCGGTGTACACCTTCTTCGATCCCGAGCATGCCGCGCGCAGCCTGGGCACCTTCGGCATCCTCAGCCAGATCGAAATGGCCCGCCAGCGCGGGCTGGAATACCTGTATCTGGGCTACTGGATCGAAGGCCACCCGAAGATGGACTACAAGCGCCGCTTCGCGGGTCTGGAAACCCTGGGCGATTCCGGCTGGAAGCCCCTGCGCAACACAGTCTGAACCCTCTTCCACCGAACCGACGACCAGGTCCACCAGTCCCGCGACCTGGCAATGCCCCTGGACCCGATACCGCAGTCGAACCTGCGCGTTGATGGTGGATCCATTGCGCCGCTTATCGCGCGGTCGCATCAGCACGCCGCTGTCCTGCAGATCCCCTGCCGAGGTCAGGCATGACCGCATGCTCGCTGATCACGACATCTTCGGTCACTTCGCCCAGGGTGAACTCCGGGTTGCGCGCCGGCCCCTCACCCGACGGTCGCGCATCAGTCCGTCGAAAGGTCCACCCGCAGGCAGGCCGCGGCGCGTGAGGCTTTTGCGCGTGCTTCGTGCACG
>NZ_JAQIBU010000257.1 GCF_027858935.1 Oleiagrimonas sp.
GGGCGAATGGGGGCGCGCTGTCTGGGAGGCGGCCCTTTCGCGCCAACTCCCGGTGGTGGTGGATGCCGATGCACTGAACCTGCTGGCCGCACGCGCGCGCGCGCTGCCCCACGGCTGCGTGCTTACGCCGCACCCTGGCGAAGCGGCGCGCTTGCTTGCGACCGATATCGCTGCCATCCAGTCGGACCGCTTCGCCGCAGTGCGTGCGCTGGCCGAGCGCCATCAGGCCTGCGTGGTGCTGAAGGGTGCCGGAAGCCTGATCGCTTCGCCCGATGGACAGGTATCGGTCTGCCCCTGGGGCAATCCGGGGATGGCTTCCGGCGGTATGGGGGACCTGTTGACCGGTGTGATCGCTGCGCTGATGGCCCAGGGACTTTCGGCCCTGGACGCAGCCTGCATGGGTGTCGGCCTGCATGCACGTGCGGGTGACAGAGGCGCGGCGCACGGCGGTGAACGTGGCCTGTTGGCCTCGGATCTCCTGCTTCCCTTGCGCGAGTCGGTCAATGCCAGTCCTGAATGACGCCATGACGCTGCATCTGGCCGACGCCGCGGCCACCGATGCCTTCGGGCGGCAGCTAGCCGCTGCCTGCGAGGGCCAGGGTCTGGTGGTCTACCTGCATGGCGACCTCGGCGCAGGCAAGACCTCATTGGCGCGAGCTCTGCTGCGGCACCTGGGCGCCGGTGAACGGATCAAGAGCCCGACCTACAGTCTGGTCGAGCCGTACATGCTGGTCGATGGCCGGCCGGCCTGGCACCTGGACCTGTATCGCATCGCCGATCCGGGCGAGCTGGAATGGCTGGGGCTGGACGCCTTGTCCGATCCGCAGTCCCTGGTGCTGGTGGAGTGGCCCGAACGGGGCGCCGGCGCGTTGCCGCCATCGGATCTGAACCTTTCTCTGCAGCACGAGGGGACCTCGCGCAGTATGCGGATGGAGGCGGCAAGCGACCGGGGTCGGCAGGTGCTCGGTTCATTAAGTGTTTGTAAATAAAAGGAAAGTATGTCGGAAGAGGCGTCCGGTGCAACTTCCGAGTCCGAAGGTAACTTCTGACAAAGTGCCCACAGGTTACGGATTCAAAAGGGAAAAGACCCTTGCGTCGAGCGCGCAAGTGGGGTATTAAACCCACCATGCGGCACATGTTCCTACCTTTGCTGATGCTCTGCATTGCGCTGGCCCCGGCGTGGCCGGCGCACGCCGGCTCGCCGATCAGCGTGAAGAACATGCGCGTGTCCGACACCGAAAACCACACCCGCGCGGTGTTCGACCTGTCGGGTCCGGCCGATCCCAAGCTGTTCCAGTTGAAAAATCCCGATCGCGTGGTCCTGGATTTTGCCGATGCGCACCTGGAAGGCGCGTTCGACGCGCCCGGCGCAACCGGACTGATGCAGGATGTGCGTGTTGGTCGTCATGGCAAGCACGGTCTGCGCGTGGTGCTGGACATGAAGTCCAGTGTGCAGCCGAAGAGTTTCCTGCTGGAACCATCCGGTGGCATGGGCTATCGCCTGGTGCTGGACATGGCCGCGCCCGGGCAGGCCGCGAGCGTGGCCGCACGGCAGACTGCGCCGGTCGGCGAGCGCAAGGTACTGGTCGCAGTGGATCCCGGTCATGGCGGCAAGGATGTCGGCGCGCGTGGTCCCAATGGCCTGTACGAAAAGACCGTGACCCTGGCCATCGCCAAGCGTCTGGCCGCACTGATCGACAAGCAGCCGGGCATGAAGGCGATGCTGACCCGCACCGGCGACTATTATGTGCCGCTGGAAAAACGTTTCGAGATGGCGCGCGAACACAAGGCCGATCTGTTTGTGTCCATCCATGCCAATTCCTGTCCGCACCACTGCGATGCGCGCGGTGCCTCGGTCTGGGTCCTGTCCACGCACGGCAAGGAGAGCGAAGCCGGACGCTGGCTGGCGCACAGCGAGAACGCCTCCGACCTGGTCGGTGGTGTGTCGCTGGACAACAAGAGCCATACCCTGGCCGCAGTGCTTCTGGATCTGTCGCAGGGCGCCAGCATGCATGCCAGCCGTGAGGTCGGACATGACGTATTGGGCGCGCTGAAGGGCATCATCCCGCTGTACAAACGGAAGGTGCAGCATGCCAATTTCGTGGTCCTGCGTTCACCCAGCTATCGCGAAAAGATGGCGCACGCGATCATGACCGGTGTCGAGGGGTACTTCCGCACCACGCCGCCCCACAGCACCTGGTTCGCCGCGCAATGGGCACGCAAGCACGGCGTCCAGGTCGCGATGAAACGCAGCGATGCCTCGAAGCCATCCACGCTGTCCGCCGACGCCGACACCCAGGACCTGCACAAGGTCAGCAACGGCGAGACGCTCTCGGGCATTGCGCAGCAGTACGGCGTGAGCATCCATGCGATCAAGGATGCCAAT
>NZ_JAQIBU010000275.1 GCF_027858935.1 Oleiagrimonas sp.
CCCGGATGCGGCCTTTGGCCTTATCCGGTCTACATGCATCCGTAGCCCGGATAAGCGCAGCGCATCCGGGGACACCCGCCACCGTACCGCACCCTCGTAGCCCGGATAAGCAAAGCGCACCACGGGCATTCCCTTCGGTCACATCCGGGAATGCCCGACACCCCCGCGTAGCCCGTAATCCGTAGCCCGGATAAGCGAAGCGCATCCGGGAACACCCTTCGGTCACGTCCACGGGCATTCCCTTCGATCACACCACGGGCATTCCCTTCGGTCACCTCCGAGAGATTTTTGCGGTGCTGTTGGAAGGGATGAGAGGGCCGCTTTGCGCCCCATACCCGCGATCTGGCCCGCGCCGTTATCTTCGATGACATCGAAGTCTCATATGATCGAAATCGCCGACACAGCTGTCTCGGCGTCATCCGCCCCGAGGCCTTGGAACAGGCCTCAGCGTGAGTGTTTGGAGTGTCCACGTAGTCTGGTATGTTCAAATCGCTATTCGTATGAGCATTGCTGTGTCCAGGGGGGTTCAACATGTCTCAAACTCGCGACATCACCATTGCGTGGTCAGACGAACTTCGCACCGGCGATGAAGTGGTCGACACGCAGCACCAACGGCTGATCGAGCTGTTCAACCGGTTGGCTGCCGCGCGGGTAAACCAGATCTGCGCCGAGACTGCCGCGTCCATACTGGATGAACTTCTCGATTACTCCGGGTACCACTTCCGTCACGAAGCTGGGCAGATGCGCAAGTGGTGCATCGACGAGGAGCATCAGCGCACCCACCTTGCCGCCCATCAGAGTTTCATCACGTTCCTGCAGCGCACCTCGGCCTTGCTCGAGGATTGCCTTGCTGATGGCATCGAAAATCTCGTTTTGTTCCTGAGCCAGTGGTTGCTGCACCACATCATGGGCATGGATATGCAGATGACCCGCGAAATTCGGCGGCGTCAAACAGATATCGCCGTCACTGGCGCTGCCCAGCAAGAGCATGCCGCCCGCGACCAGATGAACCATGTTGTAAGCGATCTCTACAATAAAGTGGGCGAACGCACATTTGAGCTACATGCACTCAACATGCAACTCACCCGGGAGATCGACGCTCGGCGGCTTTCGGAAGATGCGCTGCTCAAGGTGGATCAGTTATTGCATGGCTTGATCCAGGCAGGTGACCTGTTGCTTACATCGCACGATGAGCAGTCTGCACGGCAGATCATGTGCGAGCAGGTCATGAATGCGGACTTGTTCTTGACATGCTGCATCCTGCAACCCTCGGTATCGGGACAGACGACACTGTTGGCTTTCGCAGGTTCCTCTCAGGTGGCTGAACTGTGCCGGACTTTAGCCGAAGGCGGTACCGAGCACCATTCGATTCAGCAGGCATGGAACGAAGGCTCCATGCTTTGCGTCAACGAAGCCAAATGGATCGCTGACCCATCGCCCTGCATGGAGACGTTCACCCGCGCTGGCATGAGGTCCTGGGCGGCAATACCGATCGATCGCGATGGTGTTCCGTCCTCCATGTTGATGGTGGCCTCGACGCAACCGGACTGCTTCGACACCAAGGTTGCCCTCTTGATGATGCAGGCCAGCAGCCTGCTCAAGCGTGCGTGCGCGCAAATCGAGCTCAAACGCACGCTTGCCGAGGAGCGGCAACAGCAGGGACATTTGGCCAGGCATGATGTCTTGACGGGGCTGCCCAACCGTTTGGGCTTGCGCGAGCACGTGCCGATCGCTTTGGCGAGGGCCCATCGACATCGGACGGCGCTGGCACTGGGCGTGATTGATCTGGATGATTTCAAGCCAGTGAATGACACCTGGGGGCATGCCGCCGGAGACCGGCTGCTGGAGGAGTTTGCGCGGCGACTGCAGTCCCTGTTGCGGGAACCGGACCTGATTGCCCGACTGGGTGGTGACGAATTTGTGGTCGTGCTGGAAGACCTCGATGAGCGTGAGGCCCCCCAGCAGCTGACCAAAACCCTGCAGCGGCTTCATCAAGCCGTGGAGACGCCATTCGAGTTGGCTCCTGGCGTGATGACAAGCATTGGCATGAGCATGGGGCTGGCAATCTTTCCGCAGAATGGCACCGATGCCGATGGATTGATGCGCCAGGCCGATGTGGCTCTTTATCAATCCAAGGCAAACAAGCTCGATCGGGCCAACTGGTGGGCCCGGGAGGCAACCGCTCTCACCAGTCTCCAGGACATCGCTCCGCTTTCCATGTTGGATCCCTATGGCCCGGTGGCCATCGACCTGCTGCAGAAGGTTCGCGAAACCATTGAGCTGGTCGCGAACGATTTTGTTCCTGCGCTTTACGAGAGTCTGGAAGATACCCCGCAGGCCAGGATAGTTCTTGAAAGCCTTGCTCCAGCGGAGCGGCAGGCACTGAATATTCGGCAAGCCGAACATCTCCGGTTTCTGCTGGACGAGTCCACTTCCCAGGAGCAGATTCTGCAACGAGCCTCGCACCTGGGCAAAGTGCATGCGCTGGTCAATGTAAAAAGCAGCCTTTTGATTCAGACGTCCACGTTGTATCGGTCACTGCTGGTCAATCAGCTCGTTCGAACCACGTTGAGGGCGAGTGAACGCCATCAGCTGCAATGGTTGATCTATGCCCGGATGGAGGATGACATCAAGGCATAGTTGCGGGCCCAAGAGGCCCTGCAGGACAGCTATCTGGATTGTTTGGCCACTAAACTTCCTGCCAGCAGCACCCGCTGGATGGATGCCATCGGGATGGAAATGGACGTCCTGAACCGCTTGCCCGGTGTGAAGGCTGTTGTGCTGATGCGACTGCATGCTAGTGGCGTGTTTGTGGTCGAGGCGTTTGCCGGTGCTATCGGCAAACAGGTCGCCCTGATCTTGAGTGACCCTGCGGCCTGCGCACTGGTGGATGCATCGGTGCCCCGGGGCCAGGGCTTGACCGCACAAGCATGGCGCAGTGGCAAGATCAACATTTCGGCCTCCTATAAGCAAGACGCGCGTTACGCTGCGTGGCACGCATTGGCTGCTCCCCTGGGTATCCGGTCGGCCATGGCATTGCCGGTACTGGACCCGCAGGAGCATCCGGTGGCCGTGCTGGGGTTTTACGGGGCCTATCCCAACCAATTTGGCTGTAGCTGGATGTCCCCCTTTGCCCACGGCATCCAGCGACGATGGAGCCAGATTTGGCAGTCCTGTCACGAGGCTCCTGCGGTGTTGCTCACCCCTGAAGTCGTTCAACGCTACCGTACCCGACTGTTCGATGATGGGCTGGTCATGCACATGCAGCCGGTCGTGGATCTGCGCTCGGGCAAGGTGGTCAAGGTCGAAGCGCTGGCACGACTGCAGCTGGACAAGGACCGCTTGATTTACCCCGATGAGTTCATTCCGTTGCTCGGTGAGGTCGAACGGGCGCGACTGTTTCAGTTGGGGCTGGAGCAACTGTTGCAGCATTTGGTCCATTGGCATCGCAAGGGGCTGATGATCGGGGGGAGCGTCAATCTGCATCCGTCGACTTTCCAAAATCCGGACACGCCAGCCGTTGTTGCCGAAGCATTGTCACGCCACGGCATTGGCCCCCGGTATCTCAGCCTGGAGCTACTGGAATCCGGAAGTCTTGACGATCGAGCCCAGCAACAGGCGTTTGATCGCATCATCAAGACCGGGGTGAGCATCGAGATGGACGACCTGGGGTCGGGGTTCAGCAGCTTGCAGCGACTGTCCACGCTCCCGTTTGCGACCACCAAGATCGACCGCAGCCTGGTGAGCGGCATGCACAAGGATCCCCTGAAGACCTTCAGCTTTCTGGCTGCCCTGATCGCACTCGGTCAGGACCTGCATCGCCCGGTGGTACTGGAAGGTTTGGAAAAGCCGTCCATGATTGAGGTGGCGTCGGTTTTCGGCGCGGCCTACGGTCAAGGTTATGCCTTGGCGCGTCCGATGCCCGCCGAAGCCATTTCGGATTGGGTTGCCTCTTTTTCGTTGTCGCCAGCACCACGCCCCATCCGCAC
>NZ_JAQIBU010000279.1 GCF_027858935.1 Oleiagrimonas sp.
GACTTGAGCACCATCGGTCCCATGGTCAGGTTGGGCACGTAATGGTTGTCCATGACGTCGAAGTGCACCCAGTCGCCGCCGGCCTCGAGCGCAGCGCGGGTATCGTCGCCCAGACGGGCAAAATCGGCCGAGAGTATGGAGGGTGCGATGACGGATGGTTGCCGGGACATGGGCGTTCCTGTGTGCAATGCGTAGATGAAAGCTTACCGGAGCATGCTGCCCGCAAGCGTCTTACTTGAAGCCGCGCTCGGCCTTGATGCGCTCGTATGCGGCGTTGATCTCGCTGGCACGTGACTCGGCGCGCTTGCGCAACGCCTCGGGCAGGTCGCCGAGGCGGTCCGGGTGATGCTCGGATATCAGCTTGCGGTAGGCCCGCTTGATGGCACGGTCGTCGGCGTCGCGCTGGATTCCCAGTATCGCGTATGGATCGGGGCCGGTGGATGCGCGCCTTGGCGGGGTGTACTGACCACCTTGCGCACCACCCCAGCCACGCCCGCCGCCGGGTGGCGTCCAGGCGTAGCCTTTCATCGCCATCAACGCCATCAGCTCCATTTCACTGATGCGCAGCGCGGCCGAAAGACGGCGCAGGATCTGCATCTTGGCTTCGCCCGCGCCCTCGGCCAGCACCGTCTCCACCACCACGTCCAGGATGGTGATGGCATGATCACGCCGCCCGCCGCTCCAGTCGCGCAACTGGACCAGCGCGCGGTCCAGATCGAAGTCGCCCTGCTTGCCGGCATTGAAGCTGGTCATGGCCTGACGACGCTGCTCCACGGACAGGCCCATGCGGCCCATCAACCGTTCAGCGATGGCGATTTCCGACGCACTGACCCGACCGTCGGCCTTGGCCACGGCACCCAGCAGGCCGAACAGCGGATCGACCAGATCGCCAAAAGACGCCTGCGGCCGCACCACGTGCCGGTGTGGCGTGAACATCCAGCCGATCACGCCACCGATCAGCGCCCCGAAAAAGCCGTGCAGCAGCAGATAGCCGACGAAGGCGCCGATCAACATGCCCATCAGTGCGACCCTCCGCTCAGCGACGGTGCCAGCGGCTGCGCGGCGTACCAGTGCGCCAGGGCCTTGAGTTCGGACACGCGCAATGGACCGAGCGCGGCGCGCATCACCGCGACATTGCGGCGACCGTCACGGTACTGGTGCATGGCATTGATCAGATATGCGTAGCGCTGACCGGCCAGGTTGGGCACACCGGCCACCACGGACTTGCCATGCTTGCCATGGCAAGCGGCACAGAGTCCCAGCTGTGACGGAGGTGCGGGCACAACGGCCCCGGCTGCACTGCCCACGGCCAGCAGTCCTCCCACGATCATGAATACGCCTCTCATCACCGCCCAAAGCCTTCAACGAAAGTCGCCCATTCTACCAGCCACTCGGGCGCAGGCATCCCTGCATGGTCACGGCCCGTTACAATGGTGATCTGCCCCCAACGGAAGCCCTGCCGTGCCTACCTGTCTCAAGCATTCGGACCTGCCGGGTCTGGAACCGATCTATCGCGGCAAGGTTCGCGACGTCTACGCCCTGCCCGACGAACGCCTGCTGATCATTGCCAGCGACCGGCTCTCGGCGTTCGACGTGATCCTGCCCGACCCAATCCCGGGCAAGGGCGAGATGCTCACGCAGATCTCCAACTTCTGGTTCGGCAAGAGCGCCCACCTGATGCCCAATCACCTGACCGGAACGGCGGTCGCCGAGGTGTTGCCCGAGGGTGCCGATGTGGCCCTGTATGCAAGGCGCGCGGTGGTCACGAAAAAGCTCAAGCCGGTGCCGGTGGAAGCGATCGCCCGCGGCTACCTGATCGGTTCGGGCTGGAAGGACTACCAGGCCACCGGTTCCTTGTGCGGCATCCGACTGCCTCAAGGCCTGCAACAGGCCGAACAACTGCCCGAACCGATCTTCACGCCCTCGACCAAGGCCGCTGCCGGCGACCACGACGAGAACATCGGCTTCGATCAGGTGGTCGCCTCGATCGGCGCGGACCTGGCCGAGCAGGTGCGCGCCGCCACGCTGGCCATTTATCGTTTCGCCGCCGCGCATGCCGCCGAGCGCGGCATCATCATCGCCGACACCAAACTGGAATTCGGCACCGATTCCGATGGCAAGCTGTACGTGATGGACGAGATGCTCACGCCCGACTCCTCGCGCTTCTGGCCAGCCGACGCCTACGCGCTCGGCACCAGCCCGCCCAGCTTCGACAAGCAGTTCGTGCGTGACTACCTGGAAACACTGGACTGGAACAAGAAGGCGCCCGGCCCGGAGCTGCCGCGCGAAGTCATCGAGGGCACCGCCGCGCGCTACGCCGAGGCGCTCAAGCGTCTGGCCGACATCGAACTCGACTGAGGCGTGATGCCTGCGAAGTGGCGGACGTGGCGTAGCCCGGATAAGCCAAGCGCATCCGGGAAAAACCTGCCGGAACACACATCTTTCATCGAATATGCAGACCAAGGCCGCGCAGCGGCCTGTCCCGGATGCGGCTTTGCCTTATCCGGGCTACGCGGCAGCCTGCACGTTCTCGCGGGAGCCGTGCCTTTTGCCGCGCAGCAGCTTTATCCGGGCGCGGACCGGCGCGAGTATGCTGCAATGGCCATCGCTCGAAGGGGAGCCCGACATGCGTGACGCACAGCAGTGGTTCGACGCCTACGGCCAGGATCACCAGAACCCCACCAATCGTGCCATCCACTGGGTCTGTGTTCCGGTGATCCTGTGGTGCGTGATCGCCGGATTATGGCTGATCCCGATTCCACCGATGCTCGGGCGGCAGGGCTTCTGGGCCGCTGCGGTGATGTTCTTCTCGTTCGTTTTCTACTACCGCATCTCTCGCGCCATTGGTCTTGGCATGGTGCTGGTGTTTGTGGTGTTTGGCCTGGCCACCGAAGCCCTGTACCGCCGGCTGGGCCCGGTATCTCTGGGCGAACTGGCCGCAGCGCTGTTCGTGCTGGCCTGGATCGGACAATTCGTGGGCCACAAGATCGAGGGACACAAGCCATCCTTCCTGACCGACCTGACGTATCTGCTGATCGGCCCGGCCTGGCTTCTGGGCAAGTTGATGCGACGCGTCGGCCTGCGCTACTGAGCACCAATCTGCAGGCGCGCGAATGGCGACTGCGGCACAATAGGCGCCTTGGCTTTCCGCAACGGTCGACATCATGAGCTCACTGCTGGCGATCAGCTCCTCGCTGGTCTACCTGATCCTCGCCGACAGCGCGGTGGCGCTGCTGCTGGCCTTGATCTGCTGGGGTTTGCTGCGCTGGACAACGCGCTGTCCGGTGCCTTTCAACCGGACCTACCTGGGTTGCCTGATGTGGGCCTTCGCCGCCAGTGCGGCCACACTGCTGCTGATCACCATCGGCGGCCTCCAGGCCATCGGACCCGGGCAGTCGCTTCTGGCTTCGCCGTGGATCCGGGGTGCCTTCGTAATGGACATGCTGTTGGGCGTGGTGCTGTTGTGGCGTCTGATCCCGCGTGGGGACGGTCATCGCATCACCCTGGGCAATGCCTGCCTGTGTGTGGGCGTGCTGGCCGTGCTGGCGCTGATTCCGCTGCTCGGCTTTTCGCACTGAGCACTATGCACTGAGCACTATTCAGGGCCGAAAATCGCGCGGGTGCACACCCAGGCAGGCGATCAGTTCGCGGTTGTCGGCCACCAGATCGGCATCCAGACGCATGATCGCGCCGCGCCCGCGCGGGAAAAACCTCGCCGCCGCCCGCAACACGAGGCGCGGCACCGGCACCGGCAGCGTCCAGCCGGGCAATCCCTGCCGCACGCGGGCAAACATCCGCGCCGCCGTCAGGCGCTCGCCACCACCCACCGGCAACACCTTTCCGCCTGCGGCATCGGTATGCAGCGCAGCCCGCACCGCTTCGGCCAGGTCGGCGGCATGCACCGGCTGGCGCAGGCCTCGGCCCGCGGGCAAGGGAAAGACCCGCCAACGTTGGGCGCGCCGCGCCAGCGGGGTCAGACTGTGATCATGACCACCGCCATAGATCAGGGTGGCGCGCAGCACGGTCCAGCGCATGCCCCGCCGCGCACAGGTCCGGGCCAGTCGCGCCTCGGCTTCGCGCAATCGCTGCGAGAGGGCTCTCTCTTCCGCCAGCGGAGACTCGTGTTTGCTCTCTGCGCTCATCGAGGACATCGCCACAATGCAAGGATGTCCATCGATGTCGGCCTGCTCCAGCCAGGTGGAAAAGTG
>NZ_JAQIBU010000284.1 GCF_027858935.1 Oleiagrimonas sp.
CTCCAGGTTGTCCGTGATGTCCAGCAGACCCTCGATGAACATCCGGTAGCAGGCCACGCCTTCTGCCAGCACTTCCTCGCGTTCGCCGCTCTCGGGCGGATGCTTGACGAAGAAGCCGCCCTTGGAACCAACCGGCACGATCACCGTGTTCTTGACCATCTGTGCCTTGACCAGGCCCAGCACCTCGGTACGGAAATCCTCGCGCCGATCCGACCAGCGCAGACCACCACGCGCTACCGCGCCGAAGCGCAGGTGGATGCCTTCCACCCGCGGCGCATACACGAAGATCTCGCGGAAGGGCACCGGCTTGGGCGCATCAGGCACCAGCGTGGAATCAAACTTGCAGCTGATGTAATGCCGATGCTTGCCTTCGAAACGCTGGAAATAACTTGTTCGCAACGTGGCGCGGATCACGTCCATGTAGCTTTTGATGATGCGCTCGTCATCAAGGCTGGCGACATCGTCAAGCAGAACCGTGATGGCCTCCCAGAACGTTTCGACCTGGGCTTGGCGTGGCAGCTTGATGGCAGCGACGATTTTGTGTACGAGCTCAGGATGCGCAGCACGGGTCGCGGCCGGGACCAGAGCCTCCATTTCGCGGCTCAGTTCGGCTTCATGCGCGGAAAATGCCTCGCCGGAACGCGAGACGCGCTCGGGATCAAACTTGGCGTTGAACAATTCGACCAGCAGGTTGGCGATGGCCGGGTAACGATTCAGTGTCTCCTCCATGTAGCTTTGCGAGAAGGCAATGCCGACCTGCTGCAGATACTTGCAGTAGCCACGCAACATGGCCACCTGCCGCCAGTGCAGCAAAGCGCCAAGCACCAGACGGTTGAAGCCGTCGCTCTCGGCGTTGCCGCGCCAGACATTCTCGAAGGCCTCTTCGAAATGCCCGCCCACAAGGTCCACGGCAAATACCATGTCCCCATCGGTATGCACCTCGAAGTCCTGGATGAACAGACGTACGTCATCCACGCGCATGTCGTAGACATGCTCTGTCAGCACGCGCAGTCCGAGGTTTTCCAGTTGCGGGAGCATGTCCGAAAGCGGGATGTCGACCCCTCGCCGGTAGACCTTGAAGCGCACCTGGTCCGTATGCTGCTGCGGCCGGTAGAACGACATGCGCACCGCCTGGTCGTCATTCAGTTGCGCCAGCGCCTGCACATCAGTAGCGGCCACATCGGCACTGACTTCCTCAATGTACCCGGCAGGCAATGCCGCCCCGTAGCGATTGGCCAGCGACAGGCCCTCGCTCTCGCCGAGCGCCTCGACCAGGCTGTCGCGAAGGTCGTCCTGCCAGTTGCGCACGATGTTGACCATCTGCGCTTCCAGACTGGCCGTGTCGAAGTCGGGGTTATCGCCCGGTTCGAGACGGACCACCACGTGCAGCCGCGCCAGCGCGGACTCACCCAGTTGTACGCTGGAATCGAGCGTTTTACCCAGCAACGCCTCGGAAAACAGATTCTCAAGCCGTTTGCGTACACTGGTGCTGAAGCGCAGCCGCGGCACGAAAGCCAGGCAGGAAAAGAACCGCCCATATTTGTCCCTGCGGATGAACAAGCGTGGCCGCGCGCGCTCCTTGAGCTCCAGCACGCCCATGGCGACCTGGTACAACTCGTCCGGGGAGGCTTGCAGCAGTTCGTCGCGTGGCAGGGTCTCGAGGATGTGGCGCAACGCCTTGCCGGAATACGCGTCGCGGCGAAGGCCCGAGCGGCGCATCACCGACTCGTACTTTTGCCGCACCAGAGGCATGTCCTGGGGCCTGCGTGTGTACGCGGTGGAGGTGAACAGGCCGAGGAACCGTTGTTCGGCCACCGGATGGCCATCGGCGTCGAACTTCAGCACCCCGATGTAATCCATGTACCCCGGACGATGCACCCGCGCCCGTGAGTTGGCCTTGGTCAGGATGATCGCGTCCATCGCACCCGATTGCGGCAGATGCGAGGCCACCAGAGTGCTCAGCGAACGCGGTGCCGTGGCGCGGCTGGAATCGCGAAGGATGCCCTGCCCGGTGTCCCCGAGGCTGCTCAGCACCTTGTCGCCGTCGACATCGGTCACTTTGTATTCGCGATACCCCAGAAAGGTGAAATTGTCGTCCGCAGCCCACTCCAGGAAAGCGCGCGCCTCGGCCACGTCCTCGGCATCAAGCGGCAACTCCCTGGACGCGAGCTCCTCGGCGATCTGCAACATCTTGCCGCGCATCGGCTGCCAGTCCTGCACCGCCAGACGCACATCCGACAGCGAGGACTCCAGGTCCGCCTGCAGCAACTGGCACTCCTCGTCGCC
>NZ_JAQIBU010000041.1 GCF_027858935.1 Oleiagrimonas sp.
ATCGGACAATCCATGGCCGTGGCGATTTCCTCGTAACTGAGACCGTCCACCTCCCTCAGGGTGATGGCCGTGCGCAGTTCGTCCGGCAATTCTTGGACAGTGGAAAACACCGTTTGTTCCACCTCTTCACGCATCATTTCCCTTTCGGGCGTGGCATTGTCATAGAGGCGTTCGGCCGTGGGGCCATAAACGGCATCCTCGATCGCCACATCGTCAGCGGGTGGACGTCGACCACGGGCCACCAGATGGTTCTTGGCCGTATTGACCGCAATCTTGTACATCCAGGTGTAAAACTGGCTGTCACCCCGGAACGAGCCCAGCGCGCGCCAGGCGCGCACGAAGGCTTCCTGGGCAATGTCCTCGCATTCGCTGCGATCGGAAACATAACGGGAAATCAGGCCGATCACTTTGTGCTGATACTTCCGCACCAGCAGGTCAAACGCGCCTTTCTCGCCATTTTGAACGCGCTTGACCAGCGCGCGATCCAGTTCGTTCTCGCCCATGCCGGGCCTGTCTCCTTTGGGGCTTGAAGGTCATCCCCTGATCGACTTGTACCAGGTTGTCCCCGGCAACGGCATGAGCGCCGATGCGCGTACTTCACGGACTGTGACCGGTAAAACCGGGCTGAGTTCTTCAACGACAATGGGGCCGGCAACGAGGGTCGTCAAGAACCACCGCCACAATCAGGCCGCCGTTTCTTGTCAGACGGCAGTTTCATTGCCGACCTGACGGCCAAACAGGCGCTGGCGTTCGGCCAGCATGCGGTCGAACGCCATGGAGGCCAGCGGTCGACAGAACAGGTAACCCTGCACCTCATCGCACCCGTGTTCACGCAGGAAACGCAGATGCGGCTCGATCTCGACACCCTCGGCCACCACATCACGATTGAGGTTGTGGGCCATCTCGATGGTGGCCTTGACGATCGCTTCGTCGTCCGGATCCACCCCGATATTGCGCACGAAACTCTGGTCGATCTTGATGCGTCGGGCTGGCAGTCGCCGCAGGTAATCCAGCGAGGCGTGTCCGGTCCCGAAATCGTCGATCGAAATCTGGCACCCGATCTGGTGCAGCGCTTCCATGTTCTCGATCAGATCGGACACCGTATCGACATTGATGCTCTCGGTGACTTCAAGTTCCAGACTGCCTGGATCCAATCCGCTGTCGCGCAGTGCAGCAGCAACGACCTCGGAAAGATTCTTCTGGCGCAACTGTACTGCCGACAGATTCACCCCGATGCGCAGTGGAAGTCCGTAGCGCTGCTGCCAGTTATACGCATCAACGCAAGCCGTGCGTAACACCCACTCGCCAATACCCACGATCAATCCGGATTCCTCGGCCAATGGGATGAAGAAGCCGGGGCTGATCATGCCCAGATCCGGATGCTCCCAGCGCACCAGCGCTTCCATCCCGACAATGTCTTCGGTCTTGGCGTCGATTTGTGGCTGGTAGAACACGCGCAGCTCGCCGTTCTGCTCGGCTTTGCGCAGATTGTTTTCAAGCGCGATGCGTTGCTGGTTGGAGTCCTCGGAAACCGCCTGGTAGATCTGGAAATTGTTGCGCCCCATGCTCTTGGCGTTGTACATCGCCACATCGGCATATCTGAGCAGATCATCGGTGGTGATCGCGTCACCCGGGTAGAAACTCACGCCAATCGAGGCCGTGATACGCAATTCAGAATTGCCCTCCAGCGACAGCGGCACCTCCATCAGGTTGACGATCTTTTCCGCGATGCGCTTGACGTCGTCACGCTGCGTGATGTGACGCAGAATCAGCGTGAACTCATCGCCTGCATAACGCGAAACGGTATCCGAACCGCGCACGGCCTTGCGCAGACGCTGCGCCACCGCATGCAGCACCTTGTCACCGACCGCATGACCTAGCGAATCGTTGATGTTCTTGAAGCGGTCCAGGTCCACGAATAGCACCGCAAACATCTCGCCGGTACGGTGGGCCTCGCGCAAGGTGGTTTCCATGCGGTCGTTGAACAGCAAGCGGTTCGGCAGTCCGGTGAGACTATCCTGAAGGCCCTTGGCCCGTCCCTGCTCGCGCGCACGCTGAAGTTCCAGGTCAAAACCGAATCGTGCCGCCGCAACGCGCAAGGTCTCGGCCAGCAAAGGCTGTCCGCGCCAGGTTTTCTCCGACCCGATCAGTAATGCGCCCAGCAGATTGCGTCGCTCGTCCAGCAGGGGCAACCCGGCGAATGCGCCAAAACCCATGGCATGGATGAATTCGTCGCTGCCGGCGAGCTGCGGGGTGATCGACGGCAACAGCACCGGGCGGCCATCCAGCACCAGTTTCAGGGTACCGCCCTGCAACGGGTCGGGCACCTCATCGGTAAAGCTCTTGCGCAACTCGCGATTGATCAGTTGCGGCCCTTCCATGTTCTCGACATGCGTCGAATAGACCGCGACATAATTCAGTTGCAGAAGATCGGCGAGCAGGCGTGCCGAGGTGGCCATGCGGCCCTCGCCAGT
>NZ_JAQIBU010000011.1 GCF_027858935.1 Oleiagrimonas sp.
TCTGGATTCGCGCGTTGACGCCGAGTGGCTGATGCTGCATGCGTTCGATGTTGATCGCGCCTGGCTGTTTGCGCATGCGCTTTCCCCGGTCGCCGCCGAACAGGCGCAGCGTTTCGACATCCTGGTCGAACGACGCGTGGGCGGTGAGCCGGTGGCCTATATCCTGGGCCGTAAGGGGTTCTGGAGCATGGATCTCCAGGTCACGCCTGCAACCTTGATCCCTCGTCCGGAGACCGAGCTTCTGGTTGAACTCGCACTCGAGCGCATCCCCGCCGATATGCCCGTTGCCGTGGTGGACCTGGGTACGGGCAGCGGCGCTATCGCCCTGGCACTGGCAAAGGAGCGTCCGCGGGCGCGCGTGCTGGCGACCGACCGGTCGGCGAACGCGCTGGACATTGCCCGTGGCAATGCGCAACGCCTCGGCCTGGAGCGTGTCGCATTCGCGCAAGGGTCATGGTGCGCACCCTTGCATGGGCAGCGCGTTGACTTGATCGTGTCGAATCCGCCGTATATCGAGCACGATGACGTTTACCTTGCCCGGGGCGATCTGCGTTTCGAGCCCCGTGATGCCTTGGCTTCCGGCGTGGACGGCCTGGAGGCGATCCGTGACATCGTGGCGCACGCTGGCGCGCATCTGTCCGATGGCGGATGGCTGCTCCTCGAGCACGGCTGGAAACAGGGCGCGTCCGTGCGCCTTTTGCTTGAGGAGTCCGGTTTTATTGATTTCTTCACGGCCCGCGACCTGGAGGGGCGTGAACGCGTGTCGGGAGGGCGGGTCCGATCGGATCAGTGATGCAGCAGCTGTGACCCAGGCCAGGTCTCGGGGAGTTTCCCTGGCTCGCCGAACGGTTCCACAGAAAAGGCCCGCAGCTTGGCGGCCCTTTTGCTTCTGCGGTGCAGCTGGTATCAGCCGTTTGCTGCGTTGCATTGCGCCAGCTGCGGGAAGCGCACGCGGATGGCGTGGCGCATCGAGGGCAGGTCCAGGCCGGCCATGCTGAGCACTTCCTCTCGGCTGCCGTGTTCCAGGAAGGCGTCGGGCAGGCCCAGGTGCAGAATCGGAATCTCCACGCCGTGCGCGGACAGGCACTCGGCCACGCCGGAACCGGCGCCGCCGGCAACGACATTGTCTTCCAGGGTCACCAGCGCCTCGTGTTCACGCGCCAGTGTCAGGATCATGTCCTCATCCAGCGGCTTGACGAAGCGCATGTTCACCAGAGTGGCGTCCAGTTCGGCAGCCAGTTCGGCGGCCGGTGCCAGCATCGTGCCGAAGGACAACAGCGCCAGACCATTGCCGCGCCGGCGAAGTTCGGCCTTGCCGATCGTCAGGGTTTCCAGGCCCGCGTGGATGGCTACGCCGGGTCCGGTGCCGCGCGGGTAGCGCACCGCGGCTGGTCCCGCATGGCAGAAGCCTGTTGTGAGCATGCTGCGGCACTCGTTCTCGTCGGCTGGAGCCATGACCACCATGTGTGGCAGGCAGCGCAGGTACGTCAGGTCGAAACTGCCGGCGTGGGTGGCGCCGTCGGGACCGACCACGCCACCACGGTCGATCGCATAGAGCACGTCGAGGTTCTGCAGGGCCACGTCATGGATGGCCTGGTCATAGGCGCGTTGCAGGAAGGTGGAGTAGATCGCGACCACAGGCTTGGCGCCCTCGCAGGCCATGCCTGCGCCCAGCGTGACCGCATGCTGTTCGGCGATGCCGGCATCGAAGTAGCGATCGGGAAATTCCTTCGAAAAGCGCACCAGCCCCGACCCCTCGCGCATGGCCGGGGTGATGCCGTACAGACGTTCGTCGGCAGCCGCCATGTCGCACAACCAGTCACCGAAGACCTGGGTGTAGGTTTGCTTTCCGGTGCCCTTCTGGATCACTCCGGCCTGTGGATCGAATGGTCCCACGGCGTGATAGTCGATTTGCGCGTTCTCGGCCGGTGCGTAGCCCTTGCCCTTGGTGGTGATCACGTGCAGCAGTTGCGGGCCCGGCAGATCCTTGACCGTCTGCAGGGCGGTCACCAGGGATTCCATGTCGTGGCCGTCGATCGGGCCGGTGTAGTGGAAGCCCAGCTCTTCGAACAGCGTCGAAGGCATGAACATGCCCTTGGCGTGTTCCTCCCAGCGCTTGAAGAATCGACCCGCAAAGGACTGTTTGGGGATGGCGCGCTTGGCCCGTTCACGCCAGCTGTTGAGCGTGCGGCTGGCCAGCAGACGCGCCAGGGTCTTGGTCAGGGCGCCGACGTTCTCGCTGATCGACATGCCGTTGTCATTCAGGATCACAAGCAGGTTCGGCTCGATGTCGCCACCATGGTTCATGGCTTCGAAGGCCATGCCAGCGGTCATCGCGCCATCGCCGATCACCGAGACGACCTTGCGGGCATCGCCACGCCGCTGATTGGCGATCGCCATGCCCAGCGCAGCGGAAATCGAGGTTGACGAATGGCCAACCCCGAAGGTGTCGTAGACGCTTTCCCCGCGGCTCGGAAAAGGGGCCAGCCCATCTTTTTTCTTGATCGTGGTGATCCGGTCCCGGCGACCGGTAAGGATCTTGTGCGGGTAGCACTGGTGGCCGACGTCCCACACCAGTCGATCCTCGGGCGTGTTGAACAGCCAGTGCAGGGCTACGGTCAACTCGACCACGCCGAGGCCGGCACCGAAGTGACCACCGGAACTGGCCACCGATTCGATCAGATAGGCGCGAAGCTCATCGGCCACGTCCCGGAGCTGGCCCTGCTCGAGTGCGCGCAACTCGGCCGGACTTTCTATCCGGGCCAGAAGTGGATAACGGGCAGCATCAATCATCTGGACATTTTCGCACCAACCGCGACACATGTCCCGTGCTTCGCGTGACCCACACTTGCAGGCGCAAGATCAGGAGGGAAAGCCGGGCCAAGGCGGGATGCTCGACGGGAATGAAGCCTGGGCAAGGGGCGCTCAGGCCGGCCGGCGCTTGCGCGGCAGGTGGCTGACCAGAAATTCCATCTGGTCGGCCAGGATGTTGCGGTTTGACAGAATCAGGTGTTCGACCCAGCTGGGTCGGTAGGGTACGGCCAGCAGCGGCATGTGAGCTTGCTGCGGAGTGCGATTGCCCTTGTGCAGGTTGCAGTGGGTACAGGCGGTGACCACGTTCTCCCAGATGTCACGCCCGCCCCGGGAGACCGGCATGACATGGTCACGGGTAAGGGTACCGCGCGCGAAATGCTCGCCGCAGTACATGCACAGGTGCTTGTCGCGGGCAAACAATGCATTGTTGGTCAGAGCGGGTGAGGGCGAGATGGCGTGAGCGCGGCAGTGTCCGCTGCTGGCAACGATGGGGTGCAGTTGCAGGATGGTCTGGGTGCCGGTCAGGCGGCTGGTCCCGCCATGTACGGTCAGGCAGGGGTCCCCCAGGGTCCAGGCCACGGCATCGCGCACATACAGGCAAACGGCATCCTGCCAGCTGATCCAGTCGAGGATGCGTCCGCCGGCGTCCAGGGACAGCACCCGGGTGGAGTGCAGGTCCCGCATGTTCGAATCTTCCGTCAGCATCTGCGTATCGATCCCTGCGTGTCGGGGCGAATCTGCTTTCCTGCCGGCAGGCATGGTCACCGGGGTGGCCGAGCCTGTTTCCTGATTTTCATCCGAGCATAGCCCAAAAACAGCGGTTTTTAACAGTTTTCCGTCGTTAGTAGGCTTGCGGCTCGGGATCCGGACGCGGCCGTGGTCTTACCGCCGGTGTGACGCACTGGTATGATCAAGGATTGACCCAAAAACCGACGCCGGTTTTCAAGCACACCATCAGGAGTGATCCGGCGCGGCGGCAGCGAGGATTCATCAACGTGAGCGAAGTTATTTTCTACGAGCGCCCTGTGCCGCTCAACCGCGAGTCCCACAAGGACCTGCGTCTCAAACCGATGCCGAATTTGCAGTTTTCGGCCAAGGCGCATTCGGTGCCACTGGCATGCGTCGAGTTTGCCTCCGCAGCACACGACGTGCCGGTGCTGTTCGCCGGCAACAGCGTGGATGACGCCACCCCGGTGGCACTGACGGGTGTGCGCCAGGATGAAAATCTCATGGTCGATGCGCAGGGGCACTGGGCCGATAGCAAGTATGTGCCCGCTTTCGTGCGTCGTTATCCGTTCATACTGGCCGAAAAGCCGGCTGGCGAAGAGGGCAACGACTTTGCCGTGTTTCTGGACGAGGCCTCGGAGGCCTTCAGCCAGGATGATGGCGAGCGGCTGTTCAATGAGGACGGAAGCGACGGCGAAGTGATGAAGAATGTCGTCAACTTCCTGACCGACTACCAAAGCCAGATCAACCGCACCCGCCAGTTCATGAGCCGCCTGCGCGCGCTCGACCTGTTGGTTGGACGCAACATCGAGATCAAGCTTCCGGGCAACAACATCGTCCTGAACGGCTTGTTCGTGGTCGACGAGGAAAAGCTTCTCAAGCTCGATGCCGAGACTGTTCACGGGATGCTGCAGGATGGCACGCTCGCTTTCGTTCACGCGCATCTGTTCTCTCTGCCGTGCCTGGATTTCCTGATCCATCGTCTGCGCATGCGCATGACGCCGGAGGAACTGGCACAGATGGAGAAGGCCGAAAAGCCAGAGCTTTGATCCTGGCCACAAGCTCTGATATCCGGCCATGTGTAAATGAAAACGCCCATCCAGCCGTATGGGCGTTTTCATTTGCGGGGTCGATCCGGTTTTGGCGGATCAGTCCAACGGCAGGGCCATGCGCAGGAGGTCGACTCCGAAACCGGCTGCTTCATACATCTTACGGGCCCGCTCGTTGCCCGGAAAGACCGCGAGAGTCAGCATGTGGCAGTGATGTGCGGAAGCCCACTCGCGGGCATGGTCGAGCAGGGCGCGTCCGATGCCACGACCATCCTGTCCCGGTGCAACGGCCAGATCGGAGATATGGACGTTGCTCCTGCCATTGAAGAAATCCCGGTTTTTCTGCAGGTGGATGAAGCCCAGGCGACGTCCGCTGTCGGCATCGACCAGTACAAAGATGAAGCTGTTGGCAGGCGAGTCCTCGAGGTGGCCGGCGATATCCTTGCGGATACCCTCGATGCACTCGTTGCGCCGCCGCCAAGCAGGTAGCGGAAAGTCCACGAAACGCGGGACGAGGCCGATGATGAAGTCATCATCGTCGGGACTGGCAAGACGGATCTGGAACACATTGTCGCTCATGGAGGATGACTGTTGACGGTTCGGGATGCGATGTTGCGCCTTTCTACACTGTTGCGCGTGGATGTGAAAGTCCCGCAGGGTGGATGTTGTCCGTGCCGCCATGGTCCAGCATGGGTCCTGCACGGACTGGCAGGGCTTCAGTGCACTTCGGGCAGGCCCTCAATGCCGGACTTCATGGCGGCCAGATGGGCATGCGTGCGCGGCAGGATGCGGGCAAAGTAGAAGCGCGCGGTGTCCAGCTTGGCGGTGCGGCCGGCTTCCGGCAAGGCTGATTTTCCGGCGACAGCGGCAGTCCGCGCCCAGATCCAGGCCAGCACGATGTAGCCCGAATAAAACAGGTAATCGACTGCTGCGGCACCGATCTCTTCAGGGTTGGACTGCGCGCGTTTGCCCAGATCCTGGGTCAGGTCGCTCCAGGTCTTGGCGTGCACCGCCAGCGGCCCGACAAACTCACCCAGCGCCTCGTCCCCTGCATGCGCCTGGCAGAATGCGGCGATGTCCCCCAGCAGGTGTTTCAGGCCGGCGCCCTGCAACTGCATCACCTTGCGGCCGAGCAGGTCCAGGGCCTGGATCTGGGTGGTGCCTTCGTAGATGGTGGTGATACGGGCGTCGCGCGCAAACTGTTCGATGCCGTATTCGGCGATGTAGCCGTGGCCGCCGTAGGTCTGCATGGCGTGATACGTGCACTCGACCGAGATCTCGGTCAGCAGGCCCTTGCAGATCGGGATCAGGAAGCCCAGCACTTCGCCAGCGCGTGCGCGTTCAGCGTCGTCCGTGCTGCGCTCGTGGATGTCGCTCTGCAACGCCGCATAAAGCACCAGTGCGCGGCCCCCTTCGGCGAAGGCCCGCTGGGTCAGAAGCATCCGGCGTACGTCCGGGTGCACGATAATCGGATCGGCCGCCTTGTCCGGGGCCACCGCGCCGGACAAGGCGCGCATCTGCAGGCGCTCGCGGCAGTAGGCCAGGCTGTTCTGCAAGGCCCGTTCGATCAGGGAAAGCCCCTGGATGCCGACCGCCAGTCGCGCCGCGTTCATCATCGTGAACATGGCCGCCAGCCCCTTGTGTGGCTGCCCGATCAGGTAGCCCTCGGCACCGTCGAAGTTCATCACGCAGGTGGCCGAGCCCTTCAGGCCCATCTTGTGTTCGATCGAGCCGCATGCCACGGCGTTGCGCTCACCCATCGCACCGTCGCGGCCCACCTTGAACTTGGGCACGATGAACATCGAGATGCCGCGGCTTCCTGCCGGTGCGTCAGGCAGGCGCGCCAGGACCAGATGCACGATGTTCTCGGCCAGGTCGTGTTCGCCTGCAGTAATGAAGATCTTGGTGCCGCTGATGCACCAGGTGCCCTCGGTCTTTCCTGCCACGGCATGCGTCTTCAGCAGTCCCAGGTCCGAACCGGCTTGCGGCTCGGTCAGGCACATGGTGCCGGTCCAACGGCCCTCGACAAGCGGTTTGAGGAAGACCTCGCGCTGCCATTCCTCAGCGTGCGTCAGCAGGGCGTCACTGGCACCATTGGAGAGCAGTGGATAGGTGCCCCAGGCCAGATTGGCCGAGTCGATCATTTCCTTGACCAGCACGCCGATAGTGTGCGGAAGATTTTGGCCGCCGTAGGCCTCGGGGGCGTTCAGTCCGGGCCATCCACCCTCGACGTATTGCGCGTAGGCCTGCTTGAATCCCTTGGGCGATGTCACCGTGGCGGTCTCGGCGTCGAAGTGACAGCCCTCGGCATCACCGCTCTGGTTCAGCGGTGCCAGGACCTGCTCGTTGAAGCGTCCGGCCTCCTCCAGTACCGCATCAATCAGCTCGCGATTGATGACCTCGCCACCACGCAGGCCGGCCATCGTGGCATCGGCACCGAGCAGGTCGTAGAGGGCAAATCTCATGTCTTGGATCGGGGCGACGTATCGGGTCATCAGGCATCCTTGGAATCGGGTCGAATGGTTTCAGTCAGCGCCAGGTGTCGACCAGGCCGGGTACCGGCGAGAACCAGTCCTTGCCCTGGACCTTGAATATCCTGGTGGAGGTGTCCTGGTCCGGGAGGGCAGTGGCGGTACCAGCCAGGCTGTAGGACACCGCAGCATTTTTAGCCAGTGCCCTGGCCGCCTGCGCGGACGGCGCGATGGTGACATCGGCAATATCCACAGAGAGTGCGGGAATATCGAGATGGATCTTTGCAAGGATCCGGCCTGCGTTCTTGCCATCGATCTTCATGTGCAGATCCAGTCCTGTGAACAGGACGCCGGTGTAGCTGTTGTTCTGGATGCGCACTTGCATCTTCCATTGTCCGTCCGCGGTCACATGCAGTTGCTGCACGCTGACCAGTGGCGGAAACACACTCTTGCGAACCGGGCCGCAGGCCCCCAGGACGAGCAGGGTGGCAGCGACCACGAGGATCGGCAGGATGCGTTTCATGCGCGGCTCCAAACGGTTGTTCGAATTTCGATTCTAACGCTCACGCGCATCCCCGGTACACGACTTCGGTCAAATGGACTTGCAATCGCCGGCAGGCCGGGCATGATGCGCATCTTTGCGCGAAGAACCGAGATGCCCCGACGCATTGCCGCCCGCCGCTCACCAATTCATGGCAATGGCGTGTTCGCCGTGGCTGCAATCACCCGCGGCGAGCAAGTCATCCAGTACAAGGGTAGATTGATCACGCATGATCAGGCCGACCGCGAATACGGCGATGGCGCCGATACCGGGCATACCTTCCTGTTCACGCTAAACGACGACTACATCGTCGACGCCAACATTGGCGGCAACAGTGCGCGCTGGATCAACCACAGTTGCGACCCGAATTGCGAGGCCCTGATCGAGGAAGCCGGGGATGGCGATCCGAAGCACGACAAGGTGCTGATCCAGGCCATCCGCAACATCAAGCCGGGCGAGGAGCTGACCTACAACTACGGCATTGTGCTCGAGGTCCCGCACACGGCGAAGATGAAGAAGCTGTGGGCGTGCCGCTGCGGTTCTCCCAACTGCACCGGTACGCTGCTGCAGCCCAAACGGGGTTGAATCCTGCTTGCAGCGCGTCCATGTCTCCAATGTTGCTTTTGGAATCATGAAGATATGAACCGCGCTTTCGTCAAGGAATCGGACACCCCGGCCGGCATTGAGCTGCCGGAACGTCCGCTCAGCCCGCACCCCAACTACGTCACGCCCTCCGGGATGGCGCAATTGCGCACCCTTCTTGCGGATGCGAGGGCGCGCAAGGGCGCGCTCGAGGCCAGGGGTGAAGATATGGAGGCACGTACCGAGTTGCAGTCGCTCAAGCGCGACCTGCGCTGGCTGGAGAGCCGCGTGGGCAGCGCGCGACTGGTCGATCCGGAGGACCAGCCGCGTGACCGTGTGGCGTTCGGCGCCACCGTGGACGTAGCCGAAAATGAGCGCCAGCAGACCTACCGCATCGTCGGCGAGGAAGAGGCTGACGCCGAACAGGGCTGGGTCAGCTACGTCTCGCCTCTGGCGAAGGCACTGCTGGGCGCGCGAATCGGCGACGAGGTGGTGTGGAACCGTCCTGCCGGAGATCTTTGCATCGAGGTGCTCGGAATCCGCTACGAGGACGCGCAGGCGGCAAGCCCCCCGCAGTCCCCGTAACGGACCACT
>NZ_JAQIBU010000140.1 GCF_027858935.1 Oleiagrimonas sp.
GCCCGCGAGGCCGGTGTGTCACCGGCCACGGTCTACCGGCGGTTCATGGACAAGCAGGCGCTGCTGCGTGCGGCGTGCCTGCATCTGCTGGAACTCAGCAACCAGGGCAATCAGCTCAACCTGCAGCGCAAGCTCGGGCAGGGCACCCTGGACAGCGCCGCGCGCGAGATGGTCGGCTTGATGTTCATGCAGCACCGCATGCAGCCCAAGCTGATGCAGGCGATGGAGACGTTTCTGGGGGCCGACGATGACGAGGCCTTCGTGCAGGAGGCACTGGCCATCCGCGACAACAGCCTGGACCAGGTGATCCAGGCCATGCTGGCGCACCGCGAGGAAATCACCCATTCCGATCCGGAACAGGCGGTGCGCATCGCCACCCTGCAAGCCGCCACGTCCATCGGTATCCTGTGCTTCAAACCCCGTTCGCCCTGGCGCACCGTTCAGTCACTCTCGGATGAAGCGCTCGCCGATGAACTGGCCCGCGCCTACGTCGCCTACCTGAAGACCGGGGATTGAAGCCTTGCGCCGAGTGCGTGGTCTGTACCGGACAAGCCGATACGGCGGACAACCGACCGCGGGTGGTATGATTCGTCTTCGCTGCCGGTGTCCGGCAGTGCAACACCAAGCAACGTCTTCAGGGCGGGGTGAAAGTCCCCACCGGCGGTAGGCCCGACAGGGCGAGCCCGCGAGCGCTCACGAGGTTTCGTGAGGTCAGCAGATCCGGTCCAACTCCGGAGCCGACGGTCACAGTCCGGATGAAAGAAGACGGCCACGCCATCGCTTCGCGCGATGGGGCAGCCTCGTGCCTTGGGGCGTTTTTCGTTCATTTGCATGACGGGAAACGTTTCATGAAACACCATCACGAAAGCGCCATGCGAGCCTTCCTGCAGGGAGGCTGCTGACATGTTCACCGGCATCATCCAGTGCGTCGGGCGCGTGCGCGCGCTCGAGCCGCGCGGTGGCGACATGCGTGTGTTCGTTGCCACCGGTAACCTTGATCTATCCGACGTTCAATTGGGCGATTCCATCGCCGTGTCCGGCTGCTGCCTGACCGTGGTGGCGCTGGAAGCGGGCGAGTTCGCCGCCGACGTGTCCAACGAGTCGCTGTCGCTGACCACCCTGGGCACGCTCAAGAATGGCGCTCCGGTCAATCTGGAAAAGGCCCTGCGCCTGGCCGACCGCCTGGGCGGACACCTGGTGTCCGGTCATGTCGACGGTGTCGGCACGGTGGTTTCGGTACGGCCCGATGGACGCTCGCAGCGCTGGATGTTCAAGGTGCCCAACGAGCTTGCGCGTTACATCGCCTACAAGGGCTCGATCACCATCGACGGCACCAGCCTGACCGTGAACGAGGTCGAAGGCGCGTGCTTCGGAGTCAACCTGATTCCGCACACGGTCGAGCAGACCAGCTTTGCGCAGCGCCGCGCCGGCGATGCCGTGAACATCGAGGTGGATCTCGTGGCGCGCTACGTCGAGCGTCTTCTCGGCACGGGCGAAGGCGGCGGCATCGACGCGGATTTCCTGAAAAAGCACGGCTTTGCCTGAAAGCGATCCTGCCCCTGCCGCAGGGGCGGGAGACAGGGCAATGACCCCTGGACGCAAGCCCACACACCCTTCCCTGCCCGCAAGGACAGAGACAAGCCAAAAAGCGATTGAGTTATGGCATTCAACACGATTCCCGAACTGCTGGAAGACATCCGCGCCGGCCGCATGGTCGTGATCCTTGACGACGAGGACCGCGAGAACGAGGGCGACCTGATCATGGCCGCCGAGAAGGTGCGGCCCGAGGACATCAACTTCATGGTGCGCGAGGCGCGCGGACTGGTCTGTCTGGCGCTGACCGAACAACGCTGCCTGCGGCTGGGTCTCAAGCCGATGGTCAGCGACAACACCTCGCCATACCACACCAACTTCACCGTATCGATCGAGGCGGCCGAGGGCGTGACCACCGGTATTTCCGCCTACGACCGTGCCCGCACCGTACAGGCGGCGGTCAAAAAGGAGGCGCTGGCTTCGGACCTGACCCAGCCCGGGCATATCTTTCCGCTGACCGCCCAGCCGGGTGGCGTGCTGCGCCGCGCGGGACACACCGAGGCGGCCTCCGACCTGGCTGGACTGGCCGGACTGGAGCCCGCCGGCGTGCTGGTCGAGGTGCTGCACGAGGACGGCTCCATGGCGCGACGCCCGGAACTGGAGTCCTTCGCCCAAAAGCACGGGCTGAAGATCGGCACCATCGCCGACCTGATCCGCTACCGGATGGAGACCGAGCAGACAGTGGAACGGGTACATGAAGCCGAGGTCGAAACCGAAGCCGGTGCCTTCCGGCTGGTGGTCTGGCGCGACCTGCTCAGTCACGGCCTGCATTTCGCCCTGGTGCGCGGCACGGTCGATGACGATGCGCCGGTACTGACCCGCGTACATGTGCGCAACACGCTGTCGGACGTGCTGCATCTGAAACGGGACGATCTCGGCCTGACCGTCACCGCCGCGCTGCGCCGCATCGCCGATGAGGGGCGTGGCGTGCTGCTGGTGCTGTCCGGCGAGGACACCGCAGATGCATTGATGGCACGGCTCAAGGGCAATGTTCCCGAGCGCGGCGAGGACGATGCACAAAATGAATGGCGCCAGTTGGGCCTGGGCGCGCAGATTCTGGCCGACCTTGGTGTACGCCGCCTGCGCGTGCTGGGCACGCCACGCAAGCTGGTCGGTATCGGGGGGTTTGGCCTGGAGGTGGTCGAACATGCCTGAACGCGGCAACGCACGGGAAGCCGCTCGCGCGTCCTGCGACGCTAGCTGCTAGCCTTTTGCCCAGCGCAACCATGAAAGTAGAGAGCCTTCCATGACCCAGCCGCTGACCATCCAGTTGATTTCGCCGTCCGGGTTTGCCGATCCGCAGGCGATCCAGCGCGGCGTGCAGCGCCTGGAGCGTGCCGGTCATCGGGTGCTCGGTGCCGACTCCGGTCTGCGCCGGTATATGCGTTTTGCCGGCAACGATGCCGAACGACTGGACGAGATCAATCGACTGGCCGATCCGGGTGTGCCACTGCCGGACATCGTGATGGCGATCCGTGGCGGCTACGGCATCCACCGCCTGCTGCCGCACCTCGAGTACGCGGCCATCGGCAAGCGCCTGCAGGGCAGTGGCTGCGTGCTGGTCGGGCACAGCGATTTCACTGCGCTGAGCCTGGCGCTCCGGGCGCGGGCAGGCATCATCAGTTTTGCCGGGCCGATGCTGGCCTATGATTTCGGCGGTACCTCGACCAGCAGTTTTACCATCGACCACTTCTGGAACACGATACGCACGCCTTCGCGCCGGGTGCGCTGGGCTGCAAAGGCAGAGCAGGATTTGGACACCCACGGCATGCTGTGGGGCGGCAATCTGGCGGTACTGTGCAGCCTGCTGGGTTCGCCATATCTGCCCGATACGGACAACGGCATCCTGTTCCTGGAGGACGTGTTCGAGCCGGTCTACCGTATCGAACGAATGTTCTACCAGCTCAAGCTCAGCGGGGTGCTGGACCGCCAGCGGGCCATCGTGCTGGGTGACTTTTCCGGTTATCGCGGGGACGAATACGACCCTGCATACGATTTGCGCGCCGTGATCTCGCATCTGCGCGGCATGACCGATACGCCCGTGGTTGGCGGCCTGCCGTTCGGTCATTGTCGCGACAAGATCACACTGCCTGTCGGCACTCGCGCAAGGTTGCGCGTGGCGGCGGGCGGGCAGGCCGATCTGGCCTTTGCCGGGCACCCGCATCTGGCCGCTGTCGACGCCGATGCGCGACAAATGCCGCAAACATCCTAAAATGGGCGGTCCTGCGCGGATCGCAGAACGGAGCACGGATACACATGAAGATTATCGAAGGCGATTTCGCCACGCCCAGTGGCCGGTTCGGCATCGTCGCTGGCCGATTCAACGGTTTCGTGGTCGAGCCCCTGGTCAGCGGCGCGCGTGACGCGCTGGTGCGCCACGGCGTGGCCGAGGATGCCATGGATCTGGTCCGCGTGCCCGGTGCGTGGGAAATTCCGTATGCCGCGCAGCGCATGGCGCAGTCCGGCAAGTACGTGGCGGTGATCGCGCTGGGCGCGGTGATCCGCGGCGCGACCCCGCACTTCGACTATGTCGCCGGAGAGGCCGCCAAGGGCCTGGCCGGGGTGGCCATGCAGTCGGGAGTGCCGGTGGCCTTTGGCGTACTGACCACGGACACCATTGAGCAGGCCATCGAGCGCGCCGGCACCAAGGCCGGCAACAAGGGCGCAGACGCCGCCCTGGCCGCGCTGGAGATGGTCAACCTGTACGCGAAGCTGTGACCCCGGTGCGCATCGAAGGCATCGATCCGGCGGCCCGTTCGCGTTCGCGACGTCGCGCGCTGCAGGCCATTTATGCCTGGCAGATGAGCGGTGCCGCTATCGACACCGTGATCTTGCAGTTTCGCCATGAGCAGGACATGGAAGTGGCGGATCTGACCTATTTCGAGGACCTGCTGCACGGTGTGGCCGATCATCTGGAGGAACTTGACGCAGGCCTTGTGCCGTATCTGGACCGTCCGGTGGCGCAGGTCGACCCGATCGAGCGGGCGGCCATGCGCCTTGCGGCCTACGAGCTGAAGTTTCGCCCCGACGTGCCCTACCGCGTGATCCTCAATGAGGCCATCGAGGTGACCAAGCGCTTCGGTGCCGACCACGGGCACACCTACGTCAACGGCGTGCTGGACAAGTTGGCCGACGACTGGCGCGCGCTGGAAAAGAAGGGCGCCTGAGATGATAGGCCGCTGGGTCCGCCCGACCCTGGAAGGCTTCGTGTCACGCGCAGGCATTCATCTCCATGGAATTTGACCTGATCGAGCTCATCCGCAAGCGCGGCACGGCGGCGCGCGACGACGTGCTGCTCGGCATCGGCGATGACGCCGCTTTGCTGCGTCCACCACCGGAGCATGTGCTGGCGGTGGCGGTCGATACCCTGGTCGAGGGCGTGCATTTTCCTGTTGGCACGGCCGCTTTCGATATCGGTTGGAAAGCACTGGCGGTGAACCTTTCGGACCTGGCGGCGATGGGCGCCACACCGGCCTGGGCGTTGCTCTCGCTGACACTTCCGCACGCCGATCGCCGTTTTGTCGAGGGCCTGATCGACGGGTTTGCGACGTTGGCCGGACAGCACCGACTGGCGCTGGTGGGGGGTGACACCACGCGGGGCCCCTTGAATGTCAGCGTCACCGCGCATGGTTTCGTGCTGCCAGGGCAGGCGCTGCAGCGAGTTGGCGCAAAGGCCGGCGACGCCATCTTCGTGACCGGCACCCTGGGCGATGCGGCCGCGGGCCTGTGTTGCCTGGACCGCGAGCGTGCCGATGCCGACCAGCTCATGGGTGCATCCGGCGGAAGCCGCGGCAAACTGATCGACGCGTTGAACCGTCCGCAACCGCGCGTGGCCGCCGGCAATTTTTTGCGTGGCGTGGCCAGCGCATGCATCGATGTGTCCGACGGCCTGCTTGCCGACCTCGGCCACCTGTGTACGGCCAGCGGTGTGGGCGCCGAGATCGATGCAGATGCATTGCCCTTGTCCTCGGCGCTGCTGACCCTGTTCGACGCCGAGGCGCGTGACTTCGCGCTGGCCGGGGGCGACGATTACGAACTGTGTTTCACGGTTCCTGCCGACCGCGCCGGTGAAGTGTCCTCCAACCTCTCGCGGATGGGCTGCGGCGCGGCGCGTATCGGTCGCATCGTGTCCGGTGAGGGGCTTCGCGTGCACGACACCGAGGGCCGGCCCGTACGATGCCCGAAGACCAGTTGGGAGCATTTCCGCACATGAGCGCACGCACCGCACTGACCGCCACGCAACGCCGCGCCCTGCTGACCCATCCGGCGGGATGGCTGGCACTGGGTTTCGGCGCCGGCCTGATGCCCTTCGCGCAGGGCACGTTTGGCTCGTTGCTGGCCATGCTTCCCTGGTGGTACATGCGCGGCATCGGTATGCCGGCATGGGGTCTGGTGTTGATCGTGGGTTTCGCGATTGGCGTGTGGGCCTGCGGCGAGAGTGGCCGCCGGATCGGCGTGACCGATCACCGCGCACTGGTCTGGGACGAATTCATCGGCCAGTGGATCGCGCTGCTACCCGCCGTCATGGCACCGTGGTGGGCGATTCTTGCCGGCTTCGCGCTGTTCCGCTTTTTCGACGTGCTCAAGCCCTGGCCGATC
>NZ_JAQIBU010000163.1 GCF_027858935.1 Oleiagrimonas sp.
CCTTCGTGACCGCCGGCCTCGATGCCCGAGGTGCCAATGGCCTCGCCGGCATTGACCCAGTCACCGACGTCGTGCAGCAGCGACTCGTTGTCGCCGTAAAGGCTCATCCATCCGTTGCCGTGATCGACGATGATCAGCATGCCGTAGCCGCGCAGGAAATTGGCGAAGGCCACGCGGCCATGCGCGACCGCGCGCACCGCTGTGCCCCGTGGTGCATCAATCGAGACCCCGTCGCCACTGCTTGCAAGTTTTCCATGCACCGGCCACGACAATTTCCCCCGGCGTTCAGCAAAAGGCTTCTCGTCGGAAAGCGTCCGTGGGATGTCCGCAAAAACGTCGCCGAGACGGTTGATCAGCGCGTTGAGCGCGCGCTGGTTGCGTTGCAGTTGCTTGAGTTGGTGCCCCTGCTGCTTCAGCCGTGTCTGTGTTTGGGCCAGCAGCGCGCGTTGCTTGTCGCGTTCGCTGGCAAGGGCCTGCATGCGGGACTTGCGCTGGTCGCGTTCGATCTTGAGGGCCTGCTGTTGCAGGTGAATGGAGGTTTCCAGCACATGCAGCTGGTTGAGGTCGCCCAGAAGGCTTTGGATCCGCGCCATTCGATCGTGCTGGAAATAACGCGAGTAGACCAGCGCGCGGTCGATACGGGCGATGTCATCGTTGCCGAGCAACAGGCGAAGGTCCGAGCCCCGGCCCAGTGCGTAAGCGGCGCGCAGCAGATCGGCCAGGGCTGCGCGCTGGCTCTTGAGGTGATTTTCCAGGGGCGTGCGTCGGTCCTCGAGGGCCTTGAGCTGCTTGCGTTTGTCGGCGATGGCGGACTCGCTTTGGCGTACCGCGCGCGCGGCATCGTCAAGCTTGGTCGCCTGGGCCGAAAGCGTGGCATTGATTTGGTTGCGGTGGTTTGCAGTTTTTTGCAACTCACGGGTCAGCCGCAGGATCCGGTCCTTGATCGCGGCGAGCTTCTTCTTCGCCTGGGCCTGTTGCGCGTGTTCATTGGTGACGCGTGCAGTACCGCTTGCCCGGGCGACTCCGGTCAAGGCCAAGGCCAGCAACAGGCCGGCAACAACGGAGCGAAATCGGGGGCGGAGAAAGGCGGCGGACATGAGCCTTCGATTATGCCCGTTCGTCCCTGCACGCGCGATGCCGACACACGGCCCCTGCAGCGGGTAGCATGAAAGCATGTGCCTGATTGCCTTTGCCTGGAATTGCCACCCGCGCTGGCGGCTGGTGCTGCTCGCCAATCGCGACGAATTCCATGCCCGACCCACCGCGTCACTGGCGCGCTGGGATGATGCGCCGCAGGTGGTTGCCGGGCGTGACCTGGAAGCCGGTGGCACCTGGCTGGGCGTCAACACGCAAGGGCGCATGGCCACGGTGACCAATGTGCGCGACCCCGGGCATGACGGGTCGGGCAGGTCGCGCGGCCTGCTGGTCAGCGACTATCTGCGCGACACGGGCAGTGCCGCGGCATGGGTGGCCAACTTGCATGATCAGGCCGTGCGCTACCGCCCTTTCAACTTGCTGTGTTTCGATCAGGCGCAGGCCTGGTATCAGGGCAATCATCCGCGTGCGCGCATCGAACCGGTGCCGCCGGGCGTGCATGGCCTGTCCAACGCCGACTTCAATACGCCGTGGCCGAAGACGCGAGCGATCAAGGCACGCCTGTCGGACTGGCTGGCGCGCGGCGACGACGACGTTTCCCCGCTGTGGGGAGCGCTGTCCGACCCCGGCGAATGGCCGGATGACATGCTGCCCGACACCGGCGTGGGCATCGAACTGGAGCGGCGGCTGTCGGCGGCCTTCATGCGCGGGCGTGACTACGGCACCCGGGCCAGTACCCTGGTAACGGTCACGCGGGACGGTGCGGTCACCCTGCGCGAACGGCGCTACGGTCCCGATGGCGCGTTCCAGGGCGAGACTGCGATGGCGCTGGACGCGATCGGCGACGGGGCGGGCGTGCAATGACGCTGTCCACGGCCTGGTCCCGCATGCACATGATGGGCCAGGTCACCCTGGCGCTGTGCATGACGTTGCCGTGCGCGGCGCGCCCCGCTTCGTCCCATGACGAGGACACCGCGCCCGCACCGGCCCACGAATCAACCCAGGATGTAGCCAGCCCCGCGCGCAAGCGTGTCGCACTGCCCGGTCCGGCCACGGCCCTGCCGGCCGTGCGCATCAACGCCAGCAGGCTGGACATCGATCCGTTCGACGTACCGGCTGCGCTGAGCGTGGCCTACATCGATCCCGGCCGTTCGGGCCAGTCCGGCGTCAATCTCTCCGAGGTGCTGACGGGCATCCCCGGCATCCTCGTCCGCAACCGCCAGGACTACGCCCAGGACGAACAGGTCTCGATCCGCGGCTACGGCGCGCGCGCCACCTTTGGCGTGCGCGGCATCCGCATCTACATGGACGGCATTCCCGCGACGCTGCCCGATGGCTCGGGCCAGGTCTCGGCCTTCAACCTCGACTCGGCCGATCGCGTGGAAGTGCTGCGCGGCCCGTTCTCGGCGCTGTACGGCAACGCCGCCGGCGGCGTGATCCAGGTCTACACGGCCGGCGGCACGCCCACCCCGCAGACCACGTTGGGCGTGTACGCCGGCAGCTACGACAGCTTCCGCGCCCTGGCCAACACGCGCGGCACCGTGGGGAGTGTGGACTACAACATCGCCGCCTCCACGTATGTCTCCGGCGGGTATCGCGCACACAGCCGCGTGCATCGCGAGTCGGACAACGCCAGGTTCGGCATCGACCTCGGTGGCCAGCGCAAGCTCATCGTGGTACTGAACCGCTTCTACCAGCCCGACACCCAGGACCCGCAGGGCCTGACCCGCGCACAGGTCACGCAGGACCCGCGCCAGGCCAGCGCGGTGGCCGCGCTATACAACACCCGCAAGAGTGCCGAGCAGAACCAGGTCGGCCTGGTCTACAAGCAGACATTCAGCGCGGCCAACGCATGGCGCGTGATGGCCTACGACGGCCACCGCAGCATCATCCAGTTCCTGTCGATCCCGCCCTTCGTGCAGGCCAACCCGCTGCAGGCCGGCGCCGTAGTCGCGCCGGCGACCCACTACGGCGGCGGCGATGTGCGCTGGACGCACCACGGCGAGATCGGTGCTACACGCTACGTGTTCGTGCTCGGCGCCAGCGGCGAGTTCCAGATCCAGCGGCGCAAGGGATACGAGAACTTCATCGGCGGCAGCCTGGGCGTGCAGGGCGCACTGCGCCGCAACGAGCTGGACAACGCCAATACCGTGGCCGGTTACGCGCAGCTGTTCTGGCACCTCACGCCACGTTGGGCCCTGCTGCTGGGACTGCGCCACGACGACGTGCGCTTCATCGAGCATGACCACTACATCACCGCGGCCAACCCCGACGACAGCGGCCACGTGACCTATCGTGCGAACACGCCGGTGGTCGGTCTGCGCTACAGCCCGGCCGACCACGTGCGGCTATACGCCAGCTTCGGCCGTGGCTTCCAGACGCCGACCTACGGCGAGCTCGGCTACCGCAGCGACGGCCAGCCCGGGCTGGCGTTCGACCTCAAGCCCGCGCGCAGCGACCATTACGAGTTGGGCGCCAAGTGGCGCGTGAACCGGGTGATCGAACTGGATGCCGCGTTGTTCCGGTCCGACACCCGCGACGAACTGGCGGTGGCCAGCAACAGCAACGGCCGCGCGACCTACCGCAACGCCGGACGTACGCGCCGCGAGGGCCTGGAACTGTCGGCCAGCGGCGAACTGGTGCCGGACTGGCAACTGATGGCCGGCTACACACACATCCGCGCGCGCTTCAGCGAGGGCTACCTGACATGCACCGGCGCGCCCTGCATCGTGCCCGATACCCCGGTCGCCGCCGGCTCGTCCATCCCCGGCGTGCCACGGGACTACGGCTCGCTGCGGCTGGCCCACGGCGGGGACCTGGGCTGGCGCCAGGGCGTGACAGTCACCGGTGTGGGCCCGGTGGTGGTCAACGATGTGCAGGCCGACCGCGCGCCCGGCTACATGCAGGTCGATGCCGACGCCGGCTACACCTTCACGCTGGACGAATCCACCCGGCTCGATCTCAGCGCACGGATCGACAACCTGGCCAACCGCCGTTACATCGGCGCGGTGGTCGTCAACGACGCCAACGGCCGCTATT
>NZ_JAQIBU010000181.1 GCF_027858935.1 Oleiagrimonas sp.
GGACTCCGCCTGCGTCCGACGCGGGCCCAATACAATTATCGGAGGAGCCATGGGATTCCTGCACGGCAAGCGTGCCCTGATCGTCGGTATCGCCAGCCAGCGTTCCATCGCCTGGGGCATTGCCAACGCGATGCATCGCGAAGGGGCACAACTCGCCTTCACCTACCAGAATGACCGCCTGAAGAGCCGCGTCGAGGAAGCGGCGCAATCGTTCGGATCCAACATCGTGCTGCCGTGCGATGTCGCCGACGACGCGCAGATCGACCATGTATTCGACGAACTGGGCAAGCACTGGGACGGATTGGATATCCTGGTGCATTCGGTCGGCTTTGCCCCGCGCGAGGCACTACAGGGCCAGTTCCTCGACAATCTCACCCGCGAAGGTTTCAACACCGCACATGACATCTCCAGCTACAGCCTTGCCGCCCTGGCCAGGGCCGCTCGACCAATGATGCATGGCCGGGGTGGAGCCATTCTGACCCTGACCTACCTGGGCTCGGTGCGGGCGCTGAACAGCTACAACGTGATGGGCCTGGCCAAGGCAAGCCTCGAGGCCAACGTGCGCTATCTGGCCTACAACCTCGGTCCGGAAGGCACTCGCGTCAACGCCATCTCGGCCGGTCCGATCAAGACGCTGGCTGCATCGGGCGTGGGCAATCTGCGCAAGATGCTGGAACACGTCGAGGAAACCACGCCGCTGCGTCGCAACGTCACCATCGACGATGTCGGCAATGCCGGAGCCTTCCTGTGTTCGGACCTGGCAGCCGGGATCACCGGCGAGATCACGTATGTGGATGCAGGCTACAGCACCCTGGGCATGACCGGGATCTGAGCCGGACGCAAACGGGATCATGAAAAAGGGCCGCGATGCGGCCCTTTTTCTTGTGTCGCGGACATTGCTGAGCGACTTACAAACGACCCTTGGAAATGCTGATCTCGGTTTGCTTGCGCATCACGTCCAGGAAGGCATCGGTGTCGGACACGGAATAGGCACGCTGCATGCGTGCGCGCAGGATATTGCGTTCGGCCTGCGGAACCGTGGAAACATCCCCCGGATGCACGGCATCCAGCGCCACCAGCACATAACTGGCATCGCCGGTCTTCACCGTTGCATAGTCAGCACCCTGCTTTCCGGGATGCGGCATTGCAAAGACCTTTTCCAGCAACGCGTTGGGCACATCATTCTGGAACCGCTCGGCACCCTTCAGGGTCTTCACGGCAACCCCCAGAGGCCCCACAACCTTGTCCAGGTCACCACCCTTGCGTACCTTGGCAAGCAGGTCTGCGGCCTGCTTGCTGGCCGCCTCGGCGACGCGCTGACTCAGGATGCTCGCGCGTATCTTGCCCTTGACCTGATCCATGGGAAGCAGCTTGGGCGTGAGGTGCTTGTTCACGTGCACCACCACCATCTTGTTGGGGCCCAGTTCGATCGGATTGGAGGTATTTCCCTGGGCGAGCACCTGGTCGGAGAAAGCCGCCTTGACCACCTTCGGATTGGATGCAATACCTTTCTTTGCCCCGTCACGGGTGAACAGGCCCGTATGCTCGACCGTCAGACCAAGCTCGTTGGCCACCGGCGTCAGGGAACTCGGGTCCGAATAGACCTTGTCGGTGATCTTGCCCGCCAATTCACTGAACTTTCGCTCGCGCGAGCCTTGCTCGAGTTCGTTGGCAAGCTGGTCACGGACTTCGCTGAACGGCTTGGCCTTGCCGGGACGAATGTCCTGCAGCTTGATGATGTGGTAGCCCTCGGGTGAAAGCACGGGCTTGGAGATCTGACCCTTTTTCATCGAGAACACGGCATCTTCGAAAGCCTTGTTGGTGACGCCCTTCTCGATCCAGCCAAGCTCGCCACCCTGACTCTTGGAGCCCAGGTCATCGGAATACTTCTTTGCCAGCTTGGCGAAGTTTGCGCCGGACTTGGCCAACGCATCGATCTTCTGCGCCTTGGCAAGGGCCGCCTTCTGCTGCGCCGGTGTGGCGTTATCGGGAACATTGACCAGAATATGCGACACCTCGCGCTGCTCGGGCTCCACAAAGCGGGACTTCTCCCGCTCATAGCGCTGGCGCAGCGCGGCCTCGTCGGGCTCGCTGTTGATCTTCAGATTCGCAGCATCGACCTCGATGTAGTTGAGCGACACCTGCTCGGTCGTCATGTAGTCGGACTTGTGCTTCGCGTACCAGTCCTTGATGGCGCTGTCGGACACGCTGCTGTCGGTCAACGCCGGACGCGGCAGGGTCACGTAGCGCAGGTCTCGTGTCTGCAGTTGCAGGCTCAGATAGTTGTCCAGGTCATGGTCGGTGATCACCGACGATGCCTGAATGGCGTTGGACAGCAACTGCGTCGCCAGCACGTTGCGCTCCCGGTCCTGGTAGGTCGCCGGAGTCATGCCGTTGCTGCTGAGGATGGCGCTGTAGGTCACAGGATCGAACTTGCCATTCTGCTGGAACATCGCGGTGCCGGCGATCTCCTGGCGCAACTGCTCGGTGGTAACCGTCAGCCCGAGATCCTTGTTCGCCTGCAACAGGAGTTGTTGCTTGATCATCGCCTCGAGAACCTGCAGCTTGACTTCGGGCTTGTCGAAGTACGTGGGATCGTACTTGTCACCCTGCTGCTGCGTAGCCTGACGTCGCAGATCGTTCATTCGATTCTGGAAGTCCTGCTGCGAGATTTCGTGCTTTCCGACCTTGGCCACGAAGGTATCGTTGTTCTGGGTGACATAGCCAATCAGGCCCCAACTGGCCAGAAGCAGGGCAAGTGCCCCGAACAGGATGATGGCCGGCCAACCGTGGAGTTTTTCGCGCAGGTTCTGCAGCATGGATCGTTACCGCGTCTCGGGGCTTTGCATGCATTGCACAAGCCGGAAAGGACAAGGGCGCCTCGCAGGCGCCCTTGATCAACAAGTGGCGGAGTGGACGGGACTCGAACCCGCGACCTCCGGCGTGACAGGCCAGCATTCTAACCAACTGAACTACCACTCCGCGAACCGGGACAGGATTTTGCAAACCAGTTGCAGCATCCCGTGGTGGGTGCTGAGGGTTTCGAACCCCCGACCCTCGCCTTGTAAGGGCGACGCTCTACCGCTGAGCTAAGCACCCCTTCCCCGGCAACGCGTTAGTTTAGGGCGTCCTTGAGGCCCTTGCCAGCCTTGAACGCAGGAACGTTGGATGCCTTGATCTTGATTTCCTCGTTGGTACGGGGGTTGCGACCGGTACGCGCTGCACGCTTGCGCACCGAGAAGGTGCCAAAACCGACCAGCGAAATGGTGTCACCCTTCTTCAAGGCCTTCTTCACAACTTCGGTAAAAGCATCGACGGCACGGCCAGCATCGGCCTTGCTCAGATCGGCTTCATCAGCAACCGCATTGACGAGATCACTTTTATTCATTGAATTACTCCTGGGTCAAGGTGCTGACAGGACATGCACCGTGGTGAACGACCTGCCAACTCGAAAAAGGCTCTTGTCCTGCTCCGGCACTTGGGTGCTGGTGACAATTCAGCCACATGCTGCCGCTGTATGGCCGGAAGCGGTAGGGCCTTTATACCAGTGCCCTGTAGGGTCCGCAATACAAGCAGTGACAAGGCTTTCAGCGATTCGCGCGAGGGCGGCCAAGCTATTGTGGCTCGGGCAGAAATATCCGACGTCCAGAACGCCGGATATTCGACTGCATCACGGATTGGAGGCCTGGAGAGACGCGTTGGCTTCAATGCGTCCTTGACGGGGCCTGCGGATCGCCGCCCTTTTTGCCTTGCTTGACCGGCGCGCTTTTGCTTCCGGCACCGGTCTTTTTCGGTCCTGGCGGATGTTCCAGGGCCAGGTCGAGGACCTCGTCGATCCAGCGCACCGGATGAATGTCCAGCGAACTGGTGATGTTGTCCGGGATGTCGGCCAGGTCCTTGCGATTCTCTTCCGGGATGATGACCGTGGTAATGCCGCCGCGATGGGCCGCCAACAGTTTTTCCTTGAGACCACCGATGGGCAGCACGCGGCCGCGCAACGTGATCTCACCGGTCATGGCCAGCTCCGCTCGCACGGGAATCCGGGTCAGTACCGAGACCAGCGCGGTGCACATGGCGATACCGGCGCTGGGACCGTCCTTGGGCGTGGCGCCTTCGGGCACGTGCACGTGAATATCGAGGTTGTTGTGAAAGTCTGTCTCGATGCCAAGATGCTCGGATCGCGCTCGAACCACCGACAAGGCGGCCTGGATGGATTCCTTCATGACGTCACCGAGCTGGCCGGTATGCACCAGCTTGCCCTTGCCGGGTACCACGGAGGCCTCGATGCTCAGAAGATCACCGCCCACCTGGGTCCAGGCCAGACCAGTGACCAGGCCAACCTCGTTCTGCTGTTCCTTGCGACCGAAATCGAAACGACGCACACCCAGATACTTGTCCAGGTTGCGGGCATCGACCTTGATGGTGCGCTCGACCTTGCCCCTGGCCTTGCCCTTGGCGGCGGCCGACTTGGACGCAGCCTTGCCCTTGGTCGCCTTCGCAGGTTTGCTGGAGGCTTCCAGCGACACGGTCTTGACCACCTTGCGGCAGATGCGCGCGATCTCGCGTTCGAGGTTGCGCACGCCCGATTCACGCGTGTAGTAGAGCACGATGTCGCGGAATGCGGTGTCGGATACGGTCAGCTCGCCCTCACGCAGTCCATTGGCCTTGAACTGCTTGGGCAGCAGGTAGCGGCGCGCGATGGCGATCTTCTCGTCCTCGGTGTAGCCGGGGATGCGGATGACCTCCATGCGATCCAGCAGCGGACCGGGGATGTTGAGCGTGTTGGCGGTGGCGATCCACATCACCTCGGAAAGATCGACGTCGACCTCCAGGTAATGGTCACTGAACGCGTGGTTCTGTTCAGGATCAAGCACCTCCAGCAAGGCCGAGGACGGATCGCCACGGAAATCCATCGACATCTTGTCGATCTCGTCCAGCACGTACAACGGGTTACGCGTGCCGACCTTGGTCAGGTTCTGCACGATGCGGCCCGGCATCGAGCCAATGTAGGTGCGACGATGACCGCGGATCTCTGCCTCGTCGCGCACGCCGCCGAGGCTGTTGCGCACGAACTTGCGGTTGGTGGCGCGCGCAATGGACTTGCCCAACGAGGTCTTGCCCACGCCCGGCGGGCCGACCAGGCACAGGATTGGGCCCTTCATGTTGTTCACGCGCTGCTGCACGGCCAGATACTCGAGGATGCGTTCCTTGACCTTTTCCAGGCCGAAATGGTCCGCATCGAGGACCTCCTTGGCCAGTTGCAGGTCCTTGCGCACCTTGCTGCGTTTCTTCCAGGGCGTGGCGACAAGCCAGTCCAGGTAGTTGCGCACCACGGTAGCCTCGGCCGACATCGGCGACATCTGCTTGAGCTTGCCCAGCTCCTGGCGCGCCTTGGCCAGCACGTCCTTGGGCATCCCGGCTTCGTCGACCTTCTTCTGCAGGTTCTCGATCTCGTTGCCGCCGTCCTCGCCCTCGCCGAGTTCCTTCTGGATGGCTTTCATCTGCTCGTTGAGGTAGTACTCGCGCTGGCTCTTTTCCATCTGCGACTTGATCCGCCCGCGGATGCGCTTCTCCACCTGCTGCAGATCCATCTCGCCATCGACCAGGCCGACCAGCTGTTCAAGACGCATGCCGACATCTACGGTTTCCAGTACCTTCTGCTTGTCGGCAATACGTACGGAAAGATGCGCGGCGATGGTATCGGCAAGACGCGAGGGATCGTCGATGCCGGACAGTGTCGACAGTACTTCGGGGGGCAGCTTGCGGCTCTGCTTGACCAGTTGCTCGAACAGCGACACCAGGGTACGCGAGACCACATCGAGTTCGCGCTCACCATCCTCGTAGACCGACTCGATCACGTGCGCATGCGCCCGCAGCAGGTCGTCGCCGTCCTGGTACTCATCCACGGACACGCGGCTCTGGCCCTCCACCAGCACCTTCACGGTGCCATCCGGCAAGCGCAGCAACTGCAGGACGTTGGCCAACGTACCGATCTGGTACAGGTCATCCGGAACCGGATCGTCAATGTCCGCGCCGGTTTGCGCCACCAGCAGGATCTGGCGCTCACCATCCATCGCCGCCTCAAGGGCGCGCATCGACTTGTCGCGACCTACGAACAGCGGGATCACCATGTGCGGATACACCACGACATCACGCAGCGGCAGCACCGGTACGGCTTCGATCGGCGTGGAAACGGGGGGCTTGGCTTGTTGCGGCATGAATCTCTTCCCGGACACGAAATGCTCGACCCGAGCTTGTGCTCGGGTCCCATTACGATCAAGTGGTGGCAATCGGGTCGGCGATCAAGGGCCGATCGCGAAGCGGCGCGCTCAGGCCGCGCCGCTGGTGCCGTCAGCAGACTGCTGCAGGTTGCCGCGATAGATCAGGTAGGGCTCGGCCTGACCGTCGATCACCGCATCGTCGACCACGACCTTGCTGACGTGCTCCAGTGAAGGCAGTTCGAACATGGTATCCAGCAACACCTGTTCAATGATCGTCCGCAGGCCACGGGCACCGGTTTTGCGCTTGAGTGCGCGGCGGGCAATCGCCTTGAGCGCCTCGGGCCGGAACTCCAGCTCGACATCCTCCATCTCGAACAGGCGCCGGAACTGCTTGGTGACTGCGTTTCTGGGTTCGACCAGAATCTGAACCAGGGCGTCTTCGTCCAGCTCCTCAAGCGTCGCGACCACGGGCAGACGGCCGACGAATTCCGGGATCAGTCCGAACTTGACCAGGTCTTCCGGCTCCACACCGGCAAGCACCTTGCCGATGTTGCTGTCACGGTCCTTGGTGCGCACTTCGGCCGAGAATCCGATGCCAGTGGTATCCGAACGCTGCTGGATGACTTTCTCGAGGCCCGCGAATGCGCCGCCACAGATGAACAGGATGTTGCGGGTATCAACCTGCAGGAACTCCTGCTGAGGATGCTTGCGGCCCCCTTGGGGCGGCACCGAGGCCAGCGTGCCCTCGATCAGCTTGAGCAGTGCCTGCTGCACGCCCTCGCCCGACACGTCGCGGGTAATGGACGGGTTGTCGCTCTTGCGCGAGATCTTGTCGATCTCGTCGATGTAGACAATGCCCGACTGCGCCTTGTCGACGTCGTAGTCGCACTTCTGCAGCAGCTTCTGGATGATGTTCTCGACGTCTTCACCCACATAGCCGGCTTCCGTCAGCGTGGTGGCATCGGCGATGGTGAAGGGCACATTGAGCAGGCGTGCCAGCGTCTCGGCCAGCAGGGTCTTGCCGGAGCCGGTCGGGCCGATCAGCAGAATGTTGGACTTTGACAGCTCGACGTCCTCTTCATTCTGACGGGACTCGAGGCGCTTGTAATGGTTGTAGACCGCCACCGAAAGCGACTTCTTGGCCCGCTCCTGGCCAATCACGTACTGATCGAGCGTATCCATGATCTCGCGCGGTTTGGGCAGCTGGGTGCGCCCGCTGGAAGCCTTTTCCTCCAGTTCCTCGCGGATAATGTCGTTGCACAGCTCCACGCACTCGTCGCAGATGTACACGGAAGGGCCCGCGATCAGCTTGCGGACCTCATGCTGGCTTTTGCCGCAGAACGAACAGTAGAGGATCTTGCCACTATCGTTCGAACGGCCCTGCTGATCGTCGCTCATGCTCTTGATTCCCGATATGTTTCTGGCCGCGAGCCGAGAATAGCATAGCCGCGCGCCCCTGCAAGGCAGGAACACGCAGCCAGGCGGGCGGTCAGGTTCAGGACGCGGCGGGCGCGTCCAGCTTGCGTTTGTCGATGACCTTGTCGATCAGACCGTAATCCTTTGCTTCGACCGGGCTCATGAAACGGTCACGCTCCATGTCGCGAGCTATCTCGTCGACCGGGCGTCCGGTGTGATCGGCGTAAATCTCGTTCAGGCGCTTGCGTACATACAGAATTTCCTTGGCCTGGATCTCGATGTCTGTGGCCTGGCCCTGGGCGCCACCCGAGGGTTGGTGGATCATGATACGCGAATTGGGCAGCGCAAAACGCTTGTCCTTGGCCCCGGCCATGAGCAGCAACGAACCCGCGCTGGCAGCCTGTCCGGTGCACATGGTGCTGACGTCCGGCTTGACGAATTGCATGGTGTCGTAGATCGCCAGGCCCGCGCTCACGGCGCCGCCGGGGCTGTTGATGTACAGATTGATGTCCTTTTCCGGATTCTCCGACTCCAGGAACAGCATCTGCGCCACGACCAGATTGGCCACGTTGTCGTCGATCGGTCCCACCAGGAAGATGATGCGCTCCTTGAGCAGGCGCGAATAGATGTCATAAGAGCGCTCGCCGCGGGAGGTCTGCTCGACCACCATCGGCACGAGGTTCAGGTTCTGGATCGGGTCCAAGGGATTCTCCGGTTGATGCGCGTGAGGGGTCTGATCAACCGCGTTGCGGCTTCATGACCTCGTCGAAGCTCATCTGCTTCTCGGTGGTCTTGGCATGCTCGGCGATCCACACGGCCACTTGATCTTCCATCACGCGGTTGTGCAGACCCTGCATGAGCTGGGGGTCGTTATTGTACAGTTCAACCACCTTTTCGGGTTCTTCGTAGGTGGAAGCAATCGCGCCGAGGGTCTCGCCCAGGCGCTTCTGGTCGACCTGCATGTCCTCGCGTCGGGCGATCTCGCCCAGCAGCAACGCGGCAATCACGCGCTTGCGCGCCATGGGCTCGGCCGACTGCAGCATTTCCGGGGTCGGCTCCTGGTCCTTGGGCAGGCTGTTGGCGACCAGACCCCGGGCCTCGCTTTCGACCATCACGCGCGGCACATCGATGTCGTCATGCATCTCGGCCAGCTTTTCGGCCACCTGGCCCTTCAGACGACCCGCCAGCGCAGCCTCCAGCTCACGCTTGAGGTTGGCGCGAACCTCGGTCCGCAGCGTGTCGACCTGGCCATCGCCGATGCCGAAGGCACGCACGAAGTCCTCGTCAATTTCGGGCAATTTCGGCTGCTGGACCTTGGCAATGCTGATATGAACGCTGGCCGTCTTGCCCGCCAGGCTCTCATTGCCGAAATCTTCGGGAAACAGGATGTCCGCGTCGTACTTGTCACCCGCCGAGCGACCCGAAAGGGCATCGTCCAGGGCATCGAACAGGGTCCCCGAGCCGATCACGCTGCCGGCCCGCTCCGTACCATCCTCGGGAAAACGATAGTCCCCTGCCACTGCGCTGTAGTCGAACATCACGAAATCGCCGGATTCGGAAGCGCGGTCGACCGGATCGAAACTACGCCGCTGCAGACGCAGGGTCTCGATCATCGAGTCGATATCCTTGTCCGTGACCTCGGCAGTGACGCGCTCGATCTCCATGCCGGCCACGTCCACATCGGGCAGTTCGGGCATGATCTCGAACGTGGCGGTACATGCAATCTCGCCATCTTCCGCTTCGCCCGTGGTGTCCACGCTCGGCTGTGCCACCGGGCGCAGCTTTTCCTGCTCGAAAGCCTCGTTCAGACTTGTCCCGATCAGGTCGGAAAGCACTTCATTGCGGACCTGGGCGCCGTAACGCTGTTTGATCACGTTGCTCGGGACCTTGCCCGGGCGGAAGCCCTTCAGGCGCACGGTGCGGCCCATTTCGGCAATCCGCGAGCTGACCTGGCTCTCCAGGCGATCGGCCGGGATCTTCAGCGTCATCTTGCGCTCGAGCTTGCCGACTTGTTCAACCGAAACTTGCATGACCTCTCCTGAAACCCGAGTGACACGGGAGTCTAGGCGGCGAAACTGCCACCCGTTGGTATGAAGGGAATGGTGCGAAAGGCGAGACTCGAACTCGCAAGGGGATGACCCCGCCAGAACCTAAATCTGGTGCGTCTACCAATTCCGCCACTTTCGCCCTGACGACCGGCCCGGACCGCAACGCGTCCCGCGTCCCGCCATCGGGGTCAAGCCAAAAAATTCCCGTACACGAAACGGGGATTTTAAGGCGTGGCGAGCCTTTCGCACAAGGGAAAAGGTGCGCGAACAGCACCACGGACACAAAACAAAAGCGCCGACCGGAACGCGGTCGGCGCTTTTGCAGTGGATGGTGGGCCGTGTAGGACTCGAACCTACAACCAATTGATTAAGAGTCAACTGCTCTACCAATTGAGCTAACGGCCCATTGAAAATGGGGTGGACGATGGGACTCGAACCCACGACATCCGGAATCACAATCCGGGACTCTAACCAGCTGAGCTACGCCCACCATTGTACTTTTGAAACATTCGCACCCGGATCAAGCAACACAGCGGGCGCGATTCGCATGCCTGCTGGATGTTGCCCTTCGTGACCAGTCCGTTGAGCGATATCCCGATTGTAATACCAACTTTGCAACTTCACTTGCCTGGCGCGCCCGGCAGGACTCGAACCTGCAACCACCGGCTTAGAAGGCCGGTGCTCTATCCGGTTGAGCTACGGGCGCATCGCGGGCCTGAATGCACAGACCTTGATACCCGGTGCAACCAGACCTCCAGCTTCCGACAGACCTCGCCGACGAACCGGATTGGTCGGGGTAGAGGGATTCGAACCCCCGACTCCCTGCTCCCAAAGCAGGTGCGCTACCAGACTGCGCCATACCCCGAAGTGCTGTCGAACAACCGCCCGGGGTGCGGAGCCCGAGGATGGTACGGAACCACCCGCATCCCGTCAATGGCCGATGTCGAAGAAAACCCAACGACCGCTCCAAGACCGCCCTGACAATGCGACCGCCAGAACAAGGGGGATATTGAAGCACAACAGACCGCATACAGCCAGAGCGGACAGATCGAGACCTTCGAACCGGTCCCGGGGTCATTTCACGTTTGACGCGACCACGAAGATCACGATCCTGAGCCACAGGCACCGGGCGCCCAGATGGCCCGACGGAAGCACGGCCTGCGATGAACCAGTCATCCGGCGGACGGACACGGAATCACGGGCAAGAGGAGATCTCGGCGACCTTGCACGAAAGCATCGCCGCGACGTTTGAACTTGCTAGACTTGCCACCTCGAAACTGGAAGACATGACCATGGATGTTGCCAAAAGCCCCCTTCCCGAGGACGTTCGTCTGGCCGTCATCGGACTTGGATACGTAGGCTTGCCGCTCGCCGTCGGCTTCGGTCGCGAGACGCCCACGCTCGGTTTCGACATCGACATCCGACGCATCAATGAACTGGAGCGCCATTACGACCACACCCTCGAGGCCACCAGCGAGGAGTTGCAGGCGGCCCACCAACTGAAATTCAGCAGTGCGCCTGCGGACCTGTCCACGTGCAACGTGTTCGTGGTCACCGTGCCGACGCCGATCGACGAATTCAAGCGTCCCGACCTGTCGCCGCTCATATCGGCCAGCAAGACCGTCGGGCGAGCGCTGAGACCAGGCTGCGTGGTGATCTATGAATCCACGGTCTACCCCGGTGCCACCGAGGAAGTGTGCGTTCCCATACTCGAGCAGATGTCGGGGCTCACGTTCAATATCGACTTTTTTGCCGGCTACAGTCCCGAGCGGATCAATCCGGGTGACCGCGAACACCGCCTCGAGAACATCCTCAAGGTCACCTCGGGGTCCACTCCGGAAGTCGCCGATTTCGTGGACGCCCTGTATCGCAGGATCATCCGGGTCGGAACCCACAAGGCCCCGAGCATCCGAGTCGCGGAAGCCGCCAAGGTCATCGAGAACACCCAGCGAGACCTCAACATCGCGCTGATCAACGAGCTTGCTTTGATCTTCAAGCGCCTGGGCATCGACACCACCGACGTGCTCGAGGCCGCGGGCACCAAATGGAATTTCCTGCCCTTTCGCCCCGGGCTCGTGGGCGGACACTGCATCGGCGTGGATCCGTACTATCTGACCCACAAGGCACAGCAGATCGGCCACCACCCCGAGGTGATCCTCTCCGGCCGCCGCATCAACGACGGCATGGGCAAGCACGTTGCCCAACGCGTGATCAAGCTGATGGTGCAGCGGCGGCTGCAGATCGCGCAGTCGAAAGTGCTGGTGCTTGGCCTGGCCTTCAAGGAAAACTGCCCCGACCTTCGCAACACACGCGTCATCGACGTCATCGACGAACTGCGCAGCTATCACGCCGACGTCGACGTCCACGATCCCTGGGCCAACGCCGAGCAGGCCCGCCACGAATACGGGATCGAGATGGTCGATGAGCCAAAAGCGGGCACTTACGACGCCATCGTCCTGACCGTGGCACATCGCCAGTTCATCGACATGGGTGCCGAGCGTATCCGGGCACTTGGAAAACCCGAATGCGTGGTCTTCGACGTCAAGCAGACGCTCCCACGCGAGGCTGTTGATGACCGACTCTAAGGACCGTGTCAACATGCAGCCAGGATCGCAGGACGCGCCACCGCGCCCTGCGCGGATTCAAGCCACGACGGACATGCATCCATGCGCGTATTGATCACCGGCGCCGCCGGATTCATCGGCTCGGCCTTGAGTCACTCGCTTCTGGACCGCGGCGACAGCGTGCTGGGGTACGACGATCTCAACCCCTATTACGACGTCCGCTTGAAACAGGCGCGCCTGGACCGGCTGACGTCTCGCGAAGACTTCACGTTCGTGAAAGCCGGGCTCGAGGATCGCGCGGCGCTGAACAAGGCCTTCCACGATTTCTCGCCGCAGCGCGTGGTCAACCTGGCGGCCCAGGCCGGCGTGCGGTACTCAATTGAAAATCCCCACGCGTATATCGACAGCAATCTGGTCGGCTTCATGAACGTACTGGAGGCCTGCCGCCACGGGGACGTGGAACACCTGGTCTACGCCTCCTCGAGTTCGGTCTACGGGGCCAACCGCAAACTGCCCTTCTCCGTGCGCGATCCGGTCGATCATCCGGTCAGCGTCTATGCGGCCACCAAGAAGGCGAACGAACTTCTCGCGCACACCTACAGCCACCTGTACCGGTTGCCGACCACGGGGCTGCGCTTTTTCACGGTCTATGGTCCGTGGGGGCGACCGGACATGGCGTTGTTCCTGTTCACGCGCAAGATCCTGGCGGGTGAACCCATCGACGTGTTCAACCACGGCAAGCACACGCGGGACTTCACCTACATCGACGACATCGTCGAAGGCGTGGTCCGCACGCTCGACCGCACCCCCGAACCCGACCCATCCTACGATCCCCTGCACCCGACACCGGAAAGCTCGTCGGCGCCCTACCGGGTCTACAACATCGGCAACAACACACCCGTTGAACTGATCCGCTACATCGAAGTGCTGGAGGAGTGCCTCGGGCGCAAGGCCCGCAAGAACCTCCTGCCGCTGCAGCCCGGCGATGTCCCCGACACCTATGCGGACGTCGAAGAGCTGACCCGCGACACCGGCTACGCGCCCTCCACGCCGGTGGAGACGGGCATCCGCAAGTTCGTCGACTGGTACCGCGAGTTCTACAAGGCCTGATCCGCTACCTGCGGCAGCGGTAAAACATGCGCGGAATTCGCTCTTTTTTTATTCATGGGCTTGTAGAGCATTTTCAAATAAATATCGAACGTTTGCAGGAACGCCGGCTGCACCCAACAACCAGCGGACACCCACCAGGTTCCAGTCGCCGAGATGAAACCCGTCAGATGTCCTGACAAGTGTTCCTGGCATGGATACCCCGCATGTGGGCATGCGTGGAAGAGCGTCCCTGAGTCCATTGATGGCTGTGGTGAAAGGTTGACCCGACATGACCTTGGGTAAGCTGTTCAAGAAGACCCGGTGTTTCTTGAATCCGGCGAAACCCCGGGCGCAAGGGGTGCCTGCGAACAAGATGCATCTACGCCGGACGTTCAAAGTGTCGGGTATTTTTACAAACTCAAGAATTTTATTGCTGGCGCCATCGTAAATAGTCAACCGGATCATACTTTTATGCGTTTGGCATATCTCTTGCTGGCTAGGGCATGAATCCAGAACACTGCATTCTGGAGCGACCATGGGGATAGGCATGCGAAATTACGTACTCACCAACCTGATGATGCTTTGTGGCGTATTGCTGGGACTGGTTTCATTCAGTGCCCACGCCACCATCATCCACGTCGGATTTGCGAACGCCGGCGGAACGACCTCCTGGACATCCAAGCCCATTGGCGATCCGCACGGCACCGTCACGCTGAGCGGCTGGGAATATGACAACGGGTGGACCCCCGCCACCATGTTCTACAAAAAAAGCGGTGGCGCCGAAAACGGCATGGGCCTGACGTGCAATCAGAACCCGACCAACAACAGGTGTTCCCAGCACGAGATCGGTGCCACACCGTGGCAGATGATCGACATGAACATCAGCAATCTCACCAATTGGAACGCGCTGACGCTGAATCTTGGCTCGATCAACGGCACGACCTACGGCAGCGGCGGTGGCACCAACGGTGACGAAACGGGATATCTGCTCGGTGCCCAGTGCTCGGTAGACGGCAACTGTGCCTCCATCGTGCTGGCCAGCTGCACCAATTACGGCACCAGTGGCTCGCAGACCTGTGCTTTCACGTTTACCAAGCAATACCTCCTCAACCTCGGCATCACCGATATCTGGGTGACGCCCAGCAAGACCAACCCGGACGGCACGAACAACGCCAATATCCTGTTTGGCTCGGGCTTCGATCTGCACTATGTGCCGGAGCCTGCGGAGCTGGGGATGTTTGGATTCGGCATCCTGCTGATTGGATTGTTCCTGGGCCTGCGTCGGCGCCAGACGATCTGACCGCAAGTTGCAACGTTCGCTTCAACTTCAGAGCGCCCCGGTGACGGGGCGCTCTTTTTGGTGGCCTATCCCCTGGAGATTTGCCTCGCTATCACCCTTCGACGTCACTGCGCCAGGAACA
>NZ_JAQIBU010000200.1 GCF_027858935.1 Oleiagrimonas sp.
CGTGCTGCCCTCGCCCGCCGCAGCACTGGCGCTGGCGCCGCTCGCGGCCATGTCCAACGATCTCTCCGAATTGCAGCCTGCGGCCTGAACCGCCGTACGATCATGCACTCGACAATGCCTCGCGACATCGCCATGATGTGCGCGGGCGAGGCAATGGCCGCATGCATGCCGCCCGGTCCACGCGCCGCGGTTCCACCTCGCGGCGATCATGGTGCAACATGCACAATAGTGGCGCCTGGCGTCCTGCGTTCGTTCATCCTGGCATGCATAAAAAACCGGTTTTCTTCGATCCCACGGGACGGCGTGCCATCCACGTATCCCGTCTGGCCCTGCTGGCTGGAATCACCAGCACGCTGTTGGTGGTGGCCTGCGCGGCAAGCCTGTTCGTATGGCCCAGCATGGCGGGCCTGAGCCTGGCCAGCCCTGTACGCCCCCTGCATGCACTGTCCGGCGTGAAGGCGGTGGACCCCGAGCTACTGAAACCGGCGGCCCGTCTGGCCGCCGATGTTCGTGCACGCCAAAAACAGTTGCGCGCCGCACGCGCGCACCGTTTTGCTGGCGCCGCATCGACCCGGACCACACCCCTTCCGCTGCACAAACCGGCTGGCAGGCCGCTCGCGATCGGTTTTTATGTCAACTGGGACGATGGCAGCTATCCGGCACTGAAGCGTGCGCTTGCGCATCTGGACTGGGTCATCCCGGCCTGGATGAGCGTGACCGGACCCGACATGGCCTTGAACACCCATATCGACGATCACGCCTTGAAGCTGATCCGCAGCCAACGGCCCGGCATGCCGATCCTGCCCATGCTGCAGAACGTGGCCGATGGCCAGTGGAACGGGCCCGGCCTTGCGCAAATGCTCGCCGATCCGGCCACCCGCCAGGCACGGATCGGGCAAATCGTCGCTTTCGTCGCCGCGAACCACTTTCAGGGCGTGACCATCGACTTCGAGGAAGTGCCCGACCAAGCCCAGGCCGACCTCAAGACGTTCCTCAGCGAACTGCACGCGGCATTCGAGCCGCACGACTGGGGCATCGTGCTGTCGGTGCCCTTTGACGATCCCTCATGGGACTACGCCGATTATGCCGATCGGGTCGACTTCGAACTGCTGATGGCCTACGACCAGCACTGGTCGGGCGCCGATCCGGGCAGCATTGCGGGCGAGGACTGGTTTGAAAGCACCCTGGACCAGCGCATGAAGGTGCTTGACTCGGACCACACCATCATTGCCATCGGCAGCTATGGCTACGACTGGGCCAGAGGCAAGAGCGCGCAGACCGTCACATTCCAGGATGCGATGGACCGCGCAGCCGATGCACAGGCCGGGATCGAATTCGATCCCGACACCCAGAACCCGCACTATGCCTACAGCGAGGACGATGGCACCGAGCATCAGGTCTGGTTCCTGGACGGCGCCACCGCCTTCAATGAAATCCACGACGCCGACAGCTACAAGCCTTTTGGGTATGCATTGTGGCGCCTGGGTTCCGAGGACCCCTCGATATGGTCGGTCATGGGTCGCCCCTATGGCTCGCCGGCACCCGAAGGCCTGCTCAGCATCGCTCAGGGGCAGGATATCGACATCGAGGGCCAGGGCGAGGTGCTGCAAATCGTCTCGCAGCCCTCACCCGGCACACGCACCCTGAAACTGGATGCCGATGACGGCAGCATCGATGACGAACACTACACGCGCCTGCCCTCCTCGTATGTCATCCACCGCGCCGGCACCCAGCCGCACAAGATCGCACTGACGTTCGACGATGGACCCGATCCGGACTGGACGCCGCGGATCCTGGACATCCTCAAGGCCAAACACGTGCCGGCCACGTTCTTCATCATCGGCTCCCAGGCAGAAATGTCGCCGGGCCTGGTGCAGCGCGAGGTGGCCGAGGGGAACGACGTCGGCAACCATACCTTTACCCACCCGAACCTCGGCGAGAGTCCGCCCAGCATCGTGCGGCTGGAGCTCAACGCCACCCAGCGCCTGTTCGAGGCTCTGACCGGCCGCTCCATGCGCCTGTTTCGGGCACCGTATTTCGGCGATGCCGAGCCCACTACCGCCGATGAA
>NZ_JAQIBU010000216.1 GCF_027858935.1 Oleiagrimonas sp.
AGCGAACATCCGCAACTGGCGTTCCAGCAGGCCCTGATCGAGGCGGTGGCGAAAGTCACCCACATCGCCCCGGTCGATTCGCGGGGCGAGATCATCGGCTCGCCCGTGGTTTCACCGGGCGTGATCCAGTATCCGCTGCGGAAACTGGGTCTGTGTGCCGGGATCACCAGTGCGCCCTACCGCACGACCACCGAGGTCTATCCCGACAGCCCGCGGGCCACGCCCGAGCAGTGCAACGCCGCGCAGGTGGCCGCGGTATGCGCGGCGATCGATTTTGCGTTGACGCATGCGGCGTGAACCGCCAGGCGGGACGGATGCCCAGCGTTCGGTGCGTGCGCAGATTCACAAGGGCCGGATCGTGAGGCCGCGGTGCTTCGCGCCATGACGTTGTCCATGCCGATCTTCGATCCCCATGCACGAATCGACACCCTCACGCTGGACGATGGCCAGCGGGTGCATGTCGTGGATGATGCACTGGCCGAACCCGAGCGCCTGCGCGCCTGGGTGCTGGATCATGCCGATGCGTTCGAACCGGTCGGATTCAGCCAGTACCCGGGCCGTTACATCATGGCGCCGGCGATCGTACAGGAGGACATGCGGCGGTACTTCCTGAAACAGATGCGCCCGCTGTTTGATGCCCGTCGACTGCTGCGCCTGCACGCGCGGTTTTCCATCGCCACGCAGTTGCCCGAGCAACTGCGTCCGCCGCAATGGTTGTGCCATCGGGATCACTTCGGACTCGATGCCAGGCAAAGCATCCAGGCTTCGGTGTTATACCTTTTCGAGGACGATGCACTCGGCGGCACCGGGTTCTACGCTCCCGCACGCCCTGCCCGGGAGATGTCAGCACTTTTCAACGATGCCATCCGCATGTCCGGTGATGCCTTCGGGCAGCGCTACGGGTTGTCACCCGGCTACATCACCGAGTCGAACCGCTACTTTCAGCGTACGGGTGGGGTATCCGCGCGCTGGAACCGCATGGTGTTCTACGACGGCCAGGCGCTGCACTCCAGCGACATTGCCGAACCAGGGCGTCTGAATGATGACCCGCAACACGGGCGGCTTACCCTCAACGGTTTCTTCACGAGCACGCGTCACGCACGTTGATCCGGGTCGAATGCAGACGCAGGTACTAGGATGGCAAGGCGCCGCTGCGGCGGATGGAACTCGGGCGCCCGTTGTACTCAGGGGCATCACGGCTTCGGCAACGAAATGACCTGATCGGGCATCGGCGAATACCGATGGATCAAGCTTGGCTTCAGTGCCGCCAGCCGCGACCGTTGAAATCGCCCTGGCCGACGCCGATCGAGATCCTGACCCCGCCGGTCGGGTGCTCGCAGCTACCTGTCGCCTTGCTGAAGTTGATCGTGCCGGTCTGGTAGTTGCCGCTGACGCGATTACCCGTAACCACGCCCATGCCCACGCTCCCATGGACCTGGGCCTGGTTGTAGGTGGAGTCGTCGCAGGACGGTCCTTGGGCAAGGTCCTGACGTTCTGGCCGACCGCTGGTGTCGCCGTAATAGACCCCGGGAGCCGATGCACGGGGGCGGGAGGTCTTGTCCGAGGTGGCGGGTGCGGCTGCTGCTGCATACCCCGAGGCCGCGGCTGTGCTGGCACTGGATGCGGGCGTTGCGCTGCTGCTGCTGGCCGGGACACTGCCGGGCGGCAGTTCCAGGTTCAGCGGCTTTGGCGGTTTCTGCGCCCAGGCCGAGGCGGCCAGCACGCTGGCGATGCAAAGGACGAGGGTACGTCTGGCTTTCATGCGGGCTCCGGGTCCAGGAACTGATCTGGACGCTACCATTAGAGTCTATCGCGGTTACCGAAGTTCCAGCGATCTGCGCTGTTGTTATGCTGGGGCCCCATTCAAGGAGCCTGCAATGAGCCGCCCACCCACCGCCTTTCTGTTCGATCTCGATGGCACGCTGGTCGACAGCGTCTACCAGCATGTACTGGCCTGGAAATCCGCCTTGGACAGCGAGGGCATGGAGATCTCCGTGTGGCGGATTCATCGCCGCATCGGCATGAGCGGCGGACTGTTCACGGACATCCTCCTGCGCGAGACCGGGCTGGACATCACCGAGGAACGCGTGGCGCGCCTGCGCAAGGCGCATGCCGAAGCCTACGG
>NZ_JAQIBU010000224.1 GCF_027858935.1 Oleiagrimonas sp.
ACCAGGGCCAGGCGGCAATTGGACAGCTCCTCGATGGCGCGCAGGTAGGCGCGCGCGGCGGCGGGCAGTTTGTGCCACTCGCGCACCCCGGAGGTGGGCTGGTCCCAGCCCGGAAACTCCAGGTACACGGGCTTGCACTCGGCCCAGCCGTCGGCGTCCAGCGGGGCCAGTTCGCGGCGCTTGCCGCGGTACTCGTAGGCGATGCAGACCTTGATGGTGTCCAGTCCGTCGAGCACGTCCAGCTTGGTGATGGCCAGGCCGTTGATGGCGTTGATCTGCACCGCGCGCTGCAGCGCGACCAGGTCGATCCAGCCGCAGCGGCGCGGGCGGCCGGTGCTGGCACCGAACTCGTGGCCGGCCTTGGCGATGGCCTTGCCGACGTCATCGTGCAGCTCGGTCGGGAACGGGCCGCTGCCCACGCGCGTGGCGTAGGCCTTGCAGATGCCCAGCACGTAGTCGATGTCGCAGGCGCCCACGCCGGTGCCGGCCAGCGCGCCGCCGATGGTGGTGTTGCTTGATGTGACGTACGGATAGGTGCCGTGGTCGATATCCAGCAGCGCGCCCTGGGCGCCCTCGTACAGGATGTTGCCGCCCGCGGCGCGCAGGTCGTGCAGTACGGTGGCGACGTCGTCGACCATGGGCCGGATGTACTCGCCCCAGGTGAGCGCGGCGTCCAGGACCTCCTTCTCGTCGACCGGATCGGCCTTGAGCCACTGGGTCAGCACGAAGTTGTAGTACTCCACCGCCGTCTTGATCTTCTCGGGCAGGTCGTTGGGGTACATCAGGTCGGCCACACGGATGGAGCGGCGCGCGACCTTGTCCTCGTAGGCCGGGCCGATGCCGCGCCCGGTGGTGCCGATGGCCTTGCCGCCGGCGGCCTTTTCGCGCGCCTGATCCAGGGCGATGTGGTACGGCATGATCAACGGCGTGGCCGGGCTGATCTTCAGCCGCGAACGCACCTCGACGCCGTTGCCTTCCAGCTCCTCGATCTCGCTCATCAGCGCGGCCGGCGACAGCACCACGCCGTTGCCGATCAGGCAGGTGACGCCCTCGCGCAGGATGCCCGACGGGATCAGGTGCCGCACGGTCTTCTTGCCGTCGATGACCAGTGTGTGTCCGGCGTTGTGACCGCCCTGGAAGCGGGCCACGGCGCCGACGCGCTCGGTCAGCAGGTCGACGATCTTGCCCTTGCCTTCGTCGCCCCACTGCGCGCCCAGGATTACAACTGACTTGCCCATCTCGAAAATCTCGCTGAAGTTGAAAAGTATTCGTTTGCGGGGCGACGTCGGTGACTAACTTCGCCCTCCATGGCTCAGCAAGTCACCCGGCCTGCGGCTTCCTGCCTTCGGCGTTCGCCGGGGGCATCCTTCCCGGGCGCCCCAAGCAACGCTGGTGGATCAACGGCGTGGCCGAGGCACTGGCACCGCCCTCAGTAAACCAGGCGCAGGATCACCAGCCCCAGGACCATCGCGCCGGCGCCAATCATGCGCAGGCTGCGCGGGTCCATCTGGCTGGCCTCGCGCATCATCCGCTGCCAGGCCTGCGGCGCCGCGAACAGCACCAGACCTTCGATCACCATCATCAGGCACAGCGCGGCGTAGAGCTCCTTCGGCATGGCTTGGCTGCGCTCAGGGCTTCTCGCCGCCTCCGTTGCTGAAGTACTTCATGAACTGTGAATTGGACTTGAGGATCAACACGCTCTTGCCGTTGGCGAACGCATGGCGGTAGGCCTGCAGACTGCGGTAGAAGGCGTAGAACTTGGGATCCTTGCTGTAGGCCTTGGCGTAGATCTTGGCCGCCGTGGCGTCGCCTTCGCCGCGCACCTTGGCGGCATCGCGGTGGGCGTCGGCAATCAGCACCTGGCGCTGGCGGTCGGCGTCGGCACGGATCTTCTCACCCGCCTCCTTGCCGGTCGAGCGCAGCTCGTTGGCCAGCTTGGTGCGCTCGGCGCGCATGCGCTTGTAGACCGAGTCGCTGACCGCAGCGGGCAGCTCGATCTGCTTGATGCGCACGTCCAGCACCTGGATGCCCAGCGTCTTGTTGGTGGACTTGTCGGCCAGCTCGCGCACGCGCTTGGTGATGTCCTTGCGGCCACCGGAAATCAGCGCGTCCAGCGGACGGGCGTTGACCTCGAAGCGCAGCGCATCCTTGACGATGGGCGAAAGCCGCTGACGTGCCTGGTTGAGATCGCCAGCGGTGGCCTGGTAATAGGTGGAGTTCTTGGCGATGCGCCACTTCACGTAGAAGTCGATGTTGACGCTTTTCTTCTCCAGCGTGAAATAGCGCTCGGGCTGCGCGTCCAGGGTCTGGATGCGCGCGTCAAAGCGCATGACCTGCTGGATGAAAGGAATCTTGAAGTGCAGGCCGGGCTTGTCGTTGGTGCGCTCGATGCGGCCAAACTGAAGCACGATGGCGCTTTGCCCCTCCTTGACCACGAACGCGCTGTTGTACGCGGCAAGCAGCAGGACAATCACAATGATGATGCTGGTGGTCTTCACTGGCCACCTCCCGATTTGGAGTCGTTGGCGGATGCATCGGCGCCCGCTGATTGCTGCTGGGCACCAGGCACGGGCACGTTGCCGTCTGCCTTGGTTCCGAACAGTTTGTTCACAGGCAGGTAGATCATGTTGCGGCCGTTGCTGCCGTCGATCACCTTGGGATTGTTGGCCAGCACGCTTTCCATGGTTTCCAGCCACAGCCGCTTGCGGGTCACTTCCGGCGCGGCTTTGTACTGCGCCAGCAACAGGTTGAAACGCTCGGTGTCGCCGGTGGCCTGGGCAATGCGCGAGGCCTTGTAGCCGGCCGCCTCGGCGGCGATGCGGGCCGCGTTGCCGCGCGCCACGGGCACCACCTGGCTGGCATAGGCCTGAGCCTCGTTCTCGATGCGCTGCTTGTCCTCGCGGGCCTTGTTGACGTCGTCGAAGGCGTCACGCACCTGGTCGGGCGGGGATACATTCTGGAAGCTGACCTCGGTCACCACGATGCCGCTGTGGTATTCATCGACCGTGTTCTGCAGCGCCACCCGGGTCTTGGCCACCAGCTGGGCGCCCTGCCCGGACAACAGCGTGTCCATGTTGTTGTTGCCGACCACCGATCGCACGGCGGCTTCGGCGGCTTCCTTCAGGGTCTCGTCCGGATCGCTGATGGAAAACAGGTAGTCCCGTGCATCCGAAACCTGGTACTGCACGTTGAAGTTGACCGAGACGATGTTTTCGTCGTTGGTCAGCATGGTGACCTTGTCGGAGAACGAACGCACCTGGGTGGTGGCGACCTTGCTGACTTCCTCGATCGGCGAAGGCAGCTTGAGGTGGAAGCCCGGCGGCAGCATGCGCGAGTACTCGCCAAAGCGCAGCACCACGCCAACCTGACGGGCACCAATCACGGTGTAGCTGGTCAACGCCAACCAGGCCAGCAGCAGAGCCACGATGATGGTGAAGATGCCGCCACCGCCGCTGCCGCCAAAACGCCCCAGGCGTGCACGCAGCTGCTTGAAGATCTTCTCGAAGTCCGGGCTTTTGCCACCCCCGCCGGAACCGCTGTTGCGGCCCCAGGGATCGCGCTCCCGCTTGCCACCACCAGGTTCATTCCAGGCCATGATTCAACGTACTCCTGCAGGCAGCCGGGTGGTCGGCGTACATGTCCAACGCCGTCTGCGTGTCGTGTAAGGATCGGGCATCGTTGCGGTCGCCTTGGCACCGGGGCCGCTGCGAGCTTCCCCGCATCCGCCCGACGATGCAAAACAAGCTCGAATCTTAACAGATCGGCGTACCCGAAGGCCCCCGCCATGAGCGTAGCCCGGATAAGCGCAGCGCATCCGGGGAAGCCGCTTCCCGAGCCGTCATGACAAAGGCCGCCGAGCATCCCTCCGGGATGAGACCGAAGGGAATGCCCGCGGGACGACCGGAGGACGTGCCCGTGGCACGGCCAAGGTCTTCTCCGGGCTACTCGGGGTTGATGAGTGCGCGCAGGGCCCGGGCTTGTGCATCACTGTTGCCGGCCAGCGGGGCGAGGACACTGCGGGGGGCGTCCAGCTGCAGCTGCCAGCCGTCTTCGTCGACTTTTTCGCTGACAATGGCACCCAGCGAAGCCAGACGCGCATGCATGCGCCCGGCGCTCAAAGGCAATTGCAGCGAAGCCCGCACCCGCTCGCCGCCCAGGCGCTCGCCCAGGGCCTCGCGCAACAGGTCCAGGCCAACGCCGGTATGGGCGGAAAGCCATACCTGCTGGGGCATACCATGCTCGTCGCGCTTGATCACCGGCTGCGTGTCGGTGAGGTCGATCTTGTTCATCACCCGCAACTGCGGCACGTCTTCGGCGCCGATCTCGGCCAGCACCTGGTTGACCACGCTGGCCAGAAGTTCGCGCTCCTCGTCGGCGGCGTCGCTGACATGCAGCAGCAGGTCGGCGTCGCGCGCTTCGGACAGGGTGGCGCGAAAGGCGGCCACCAGGTCATGCGGCAATTCGCGGATGAAGCCGACGGTGTCGGCCACCACCGCCGGTCCGCAACTGAGATCCTCGATGCGACGCACGGTCGGGTCCAGGGTCGCGAACAGCTGGTCGGCGGCGTACACCTCACCCGTGGTCATCGCGTTGAACAGGGTCGACTTGCCGGCATTGGTGTAACCGACCAGGGCCACCCGCGGCACCGTATTGCGCATGCGTGCACGACGCTGCTGGGTGCGCTGGGTCTGTACCTTGTCCAGACGCTGGGTAAGCATTTTCACGCGCCCCGCGAGCAGGCGGCGATCGGTTTCCAGCTGGGTCTCGCCGGGACCGCGGTTGCCGATGGCACCGCCGCGCTGGGTGTCCAGATGGGTCCAGCCGCGCACCAGGCGCGTGGCCATGTGCTTGAGCTGGGCCAGCTCGACTTCCAGCTTGCCCTCGTGCGAGCGCGCCCGCTGGGCAAAGATGTCCAGGATCAGCCCGGCACGATCGACCACGCGCACCTTGAGCAGGGCTTCCAGATTGCGCTCCTGCACCGGAGTCAGGGTATGGTCGACCAGCACCAGGTCGGCCTCGAAGGCGCGCACGGCCTCGGCCAGTTCCTCGGCCTTGCCGGAACCGATGTAGTACTTGGGGCTGGGTTTCTCGACCCGTGCGCGGACGCGCTCAAGCACCTCGGCACCGGCTGAACGGACCAGCTCCACGAATTCATCGGCACGACTTTCGCTGTCCAGGTCACCGCGGGCATGCGGCAACAGGACGACAGCACGTTCGCCTTTCTTCTCACGCTCGAACAGGGAGACCACCTTGATATGGGGCGATTCCCGCGCGGAATGCGACGGGAACGACAAGCATAGTGTACTCCCCGCCGGTAACGCGGGTCATCGGTTCGCGCTGGTCCGTTCCGGGCTGAACCCGGAATCAGGCCTCGGCTTCGGCCGTTTCGGTCTGCTGACCGGCCTGTGTGCCGAGGTCATCCAGATGCACGTTGCGGCTGGGCACGACCGTGGAGATGGCGTGCTTGTAAACCATCTGGCTGACCTGGTTGCGCAGCAAAACCACGAACTGGTCGAACGATTCGATGGTGCCCTGCAGCTTGATGCCGTTGACCAGGTAAACGGCCACCGGCACCCGCTCACGGCGCAGAGCGTTCAGGAATGGATCCTGCAAAGACTGTCCCTTGGACATTTTTGTTATCTCCCCCGGCGGTCCCGAGTGTACGGTTTCGGGCACGGCCCTTGAACGCGGTCGGTAAAAAAACGCCGGCTATGGCTACGACCGCAACAGTCCCGGCCCGTCCGCCGCAGTTCACGGAAAAGGTCGGGCGCTGAATGAATCTTAACTGCTTTGCGGGTGCGCGCAAGACTGGAGTGGTGACACGCACGAAACAGGCAAACGCGCGCCGTGTGTCGGCGTGCTCCTGCGGCCCATGTTCGGGCGGGTGAACTTCGGTAGGGGGCGCTTCCTGGCGGTGTGGAACGAGCGCGCCCGTGAGCCGTCCCCCCACCTCAATCCTCCGTCGGGATAGGGCGGCCTGAATGCGCAGAGTGCATGCCCCGGACCGCTAGGTGTGCGTTGCGCGGCGGTCTGGATCACGCTCGGGTCCTCTCGCTCGAAGCCAGGAATAGATCGACCGCCTCGATCGCGATCCGGGTCACGTCGGCCGTATCCGGATCGATGCAGCGTGCGTCGAAGGCGCGCCGCAGCCATGTGGTCTGGCGCTTGGCCAGCTGGCGGGTGGCATAGACGATGCGATCGGCAAGTTCGGCGGCATCGATCTGACCATCCAGATGCGCCCAGGTCTGGCGGTAACCAACCGCGCGCATGGCCGGCAGCGCGGGGTCGAGGTCGCCGCGCGCGCGCAACGCGCGCACCTCCCCGACCAGACCTGCGTCGAGCATCTGCGTGACCCGCGCTGCGATACGCGCGTGCAGCAGACCGCGGTCGGCAGGCAGCAGGGCCAGTTTGAGTACGCGCCACGGGAAGCGGCTGACCGCCCCGCCCTGTTGTTGCTCGCTGAGCGGACGGCCGCTGCGTTCGATGACCTCCAGCGCGCGCGACAGGCGCTGGGCGTCCTGTGGCCTGATCCGCGCCGCCGCGTCGGGATCCAGCGTGGCCAGTCGCGCATGCAGTACGGGCCAGCCTTCGCGCGCCGCCTCGTCCTTGAGGCGCGCCCGCAATGCCGGGTCGGCCTGCGGCAGCGGCGACAGGCCCTGCTGCAGGGCGCGAAAGTACAGGCCGGTGCCGCCAACCAGCAGCGGAACATGCCCGCGGCGGGTGATGGCCTGCATGGCCGCCAATGCATCGTCGCGGAACTCGGCGGCCGAGTACGGCTCGGACGGGTCGCGAATGTCGACCAGGGCGTGGGGATGGCGCGCCAGGGTGTCTGCATCCGGCTTGGCACTGCCGATGTCCAGGCCGCGGTAGACCAGTGCCGAGTCCACGCTGATCAGCTCGACCGGATAGCTCTCGGCCAGGCTGCAGGCCAGGTCGGTCTTGCCGGTGGCGGTCGGCCCCATCAGGAAGATGGCCGGCGGGCGGGTCTCGAGGGCGGACATGCGGCGATTGTAGTGCGCTCGCACGCCAAGGTCCGGCAAAGACGAAGATGTAGCCCGGATAAGGCCCTCGGCCGCATCCGGGATGGGCCGCCCCGCGGCCCCGAGCTCCACGCCTGTGGATACAGGCTTCCCGGATGCGGCCGAGGGCCTTATCCGGGCTACATCTTCGTCTACATCTTTGTCTTTGTCGGACCTCGGCGTGCGAGCGCACTACAATCGCCGCATGTCCGCCCTCGATACCCGCCCGCCGGCCATCTTCCTGATGGGGCCGACCGCCACCGGCAAGACCGACCTGGCCTGCAGCCTGGCCGAGA
>NZ_JAQIBU010000241.1 GCF_027858935.1 Oleiagrimonas sp.
CTCATCGACCTATGAGGAGTGATACTGATCACGTTACGACAGCAGTGAATGGGTGATCAGCACCGGAACACTGATCATGCTCCACCGGAACTGGTGATCAATGCCACCGGAATACGCAACCACCTCTGCTGTAAACGCACCCCAGCCCATATTGGGTTTGTTCAGGACAGGCCGTGGTCACGTGATTTTGGCAGATCGGTCAAGTTCAGGCGCGCGCCAACAGATGTTGATTTCAACAGGGAGAGGGGCATGGTTAAGTCTGACCAAACACTTGACGCGTCAGTCGTTGACGAAAAAATTAAAGAAAAAAGGTTTATTGATTCCCTGGTCACTAGAAGTTGGTGGCTACTCGTTGTGGAAGGTATCGTCGCATCCATCGCACAGCAGATTTGGTCGGATGGTGGAAATAACGATCTTCTTTATGGTTTGGTGGGCGTCGTGTGGATGTTTTTTTGGACGCTTGAGGACAGTCAGGAGCCACCATGGGGAAAGCTGCTAGTCGTAGTGGCGTCGGTTCTCATTGCATCGGCATGGCCTATGGTTTTCTGGTCGATCGCGATTGGGGGCACCTTTATCGCGTTGGTGATCGGCATGACTTTGCATCTTCGGCGACAGAGTAGGGAAAAAGCCGGACGCTGATCGCCAAACCTGATTGGCTCCGACTCTCAGCCTCCGGTCGCGTGATTTACGATCGACTGACTGGGCTTCTTCGCCGGCTGCTCCTGCAGGCTCCATGACGGATAAGCACATTGCTTCAAGGTGAGTAACATAGTGAGTAACAATGAAGGCTATTGTTTTTAAAAGATAGTTAAAACAATTACATATAGCTAAATAGCGAGTCCTACTTCGGGCGCCAAAATCCAGGGATCCTGTGACCTCACAGGATCCCTTTGTTGTTTCTGCAACCCTTCAATTGCAGCGCGAGGCCGCCACGCGGTCGATGCGAACGCGCCCGACGTTGGAAACCACCACCCGCAGGATACGACTGTCTTGTGGGTGAACCGGGCATACCAGCAGGCTCAGGTTGCTGCCCGGGGAGCGGCCATCCGGTTGGAAATACACCCGGCGCCGGCCGCGGCTGCCGACGACGCGCAAGCTGGCTGGCAGGGCGGGCCAGGTCATGGCGGGGGTGTCGTCCGGCTGGCCGTCCCGCATACGGTCCACGCCGACGATCCAGCCGTTCCGCCACAGGGCATCCCCGCTGCAATGGCGTCCATCGTGGCTCGGACACAACAACGCCCTCTGGTTGTGGCTGATGGCCAGCATGCGCGTGGTGCGAAGGGCATTGGCCAGGGCATTGGCCGTGGTCCTGCTGCGGCTGCGTCGCAGCGTGCCGTGCAACGCGGGTATGGCCATGCCCAGCAGCACGGCGGCTACGGCCAGACTCAGGATCAGTTCGATCAAGGTGAATCCGCGCATCGTGCGCATGGGCGTGCTCCATATGGGACCGGCTTCCCATGTTCCCGGGGTCAGCGCATATGTGCCATCGGCATGACGGCAATGCATTCGTGGTCCGCGCGCCCGGCGCGGTGTAGGCCTGAGCCCCTATACTTGAAAGTCTTTGCCACGAGCATGTTGCATGAGCGAGCGTTTCCAACTGGAGTCGCCCTACCAGCCGGCCGGCGAGCAGCCGCAGGCCATCGATCGCCTGTGCGCGAACTTCGAAGCCGGTCTGGCGCGCCAGACCCTGCTTGGCGTGACTGGATCGGGCAAGACCTTCACCATCGCCAACGTGGTCGAGCGGGTCCAGAGGCCGACTCTGGTGATGGCGCCCAACAAGACCCTGGCCGCGCAGCTGTACGGCGAGTTCAAGGAGTTTTTCCCGCGCAACGCGGTGGAATACTTTGTCAGCTATTACGACTATTACCAGCCCGAGGCCTACGTGCCGTCGTCGGATACCTTCATCGAGAAGGATGCGTCCATCAACGACCATATCGAGCAGATGCGTCTGGCGGCGACCAAGGCGCTGCTGTCGCGTCCTGATTCGCTGATCGTGGCCACGGTTTCGGCCATCTACGGCCTGGGCGACCCGGAAGACTACCTCAGTCTGCGCCTGATCCTGTCGGTCGGCGAGCACATCGACCAGCGCAAGCTGCTGCGCCAGCTGACCGAGCTGCAGTACACCCGCAACGAGATGGAGCTGCGCCGCGGCAGCTATCGCGTGCGCGGCGAGATCATCGACGTGTTCCCGGCCGAGTCGGACACCGAGGCACTGCGCATCGAGCTGTTCGATGGCGAGATCGAGAATCTGGCCCTGTTCGATCCGCTCACCGGCGAGGTGCAGCGCAAGGTGCCGCGCTACACCGTCTACCCCAAGACCCACTACGCCAGCACCCGCGAGAGCGTGCTCAACGCCATCGAGAGCATCAAGGTGGAGCTCAAGGAGCACCTGGACAGGCTGTACAAGGCCAACAAGCTGGTCGAGGCACAACGCCTGGAACAGCGCACCCGTTTCGACATCGAGATGATGGCCGAGGTCGGCTACTGCCAGGGCATCGAGAACTACTCGCGGCATCTGACCCGGCGCGCGGCTGGTGAACCGCCTCCGACCCTGTTCGACTACCTGCCGGCCGACGCGCTGCTGGTGGTGGACGAATCGCATGTCACGATTCCGCAGATTGGTGCCATGTACAAGGGCGACCGCTCGCGCAAGGAGACCCTGGTGGAATTTGGCTTCCGCCTGCCTTCGGCACTGGACAACCGGCCGCTGCGCTTCGAGGAGTGGGAGCAGCGCGCACCGCGCATGATCTTCGTCTCGGCCACGCCCGGCAAGTACGAGAAGGCCAACGACGGCGGCAACGTGACCGAGTTGGTGGTGCGCCCGACCGGTCTGGTCGATCCCGAGGTGGAGGTGCGGCCGGTGCGGACCCAGGTCGACGATGTGCTGGGCGAGATCGGCCTGCGCGTGGCCCAGGGTGACCGGGTGCTGATCACCACCCTGACCAAGCGCATGGCCGAAAACCTCACCGAGTACCTGGCCGAACACGACGTGCGCGTGCGTTATCTGCACTCGGACATCGATACCGTCGAACGCGTGGAGATCATCCGTGACCTGCGTCTGGGCGAGTTCGACGTGCTGGTCGGCATCAATCTGCTGCGCGAGGGCCTGGACATGCCCGAGGTCTCGCTGGTGGCGATCCTGGATGCCGACAAGGAGGGCTTCCTGCGCTCCACCGGCTCGCTGATCCAGACCATCGGACGCGCAGCGCGCAACGTGCGCGGCAAGGCCATCCTGTACGCCGACCGCATCACCCGCTCGATGCAGGCCGCGATGGACGAAACCGACCGCCGCCGCGAGAAACAGCTGGAGTGGAACGCCGAGCACGGCATCACGCCGACCACCATCGTGCGTCGCATTGCCGACATCATGGAGGGTGCCCACGGCGGTGAAGGCACGCGCAAACGCGGCCGTGACCGCGGGGCGGCGCGCAAGGCGGCCGAGGAGCGCGCCGAGTACGCGGCCATGAGCGCAAGCCAGGTCGCGGCGGAACTGAAAAAGCTCGAATCGCGGATGTACCGCCACGCCCAGGACCTGGAATTCGAGGAAGCCGCCAGGCTTCGCGACCGTATCCGTCAGGTCAAGGAACAGGCGTTGCGCTGAGCCCCGTGATCCATGCTTGTCGATACGGGCCCGGCTCTGCTAAAGTTCGCGGCCTTGTGGGCGGTTAGCTCAGCGGTAGAGCACTACCTTGACATGGTAGGGGTCACAAGTTCGATCCTTGTACCGCCCACCACTACCTAACCTGTTGAAAGATAGGTGCGAAAGGGGGAGCCAGAGATGGTTCCCCTTTTTCTTTGCCCCTAGAGAACGTTCACACTTTATGCCCATCGTTCACAGTAGGCAATGTGAATGCTCCCTCATGCACAGGCTCCCGTGTGCATGACCTCCCGTAAGTTGTTGATACTTTATTGGGTAGCCCTACCTTGTGAAGGTAGTGCTCCGTTGCTGTGCGCAACGGGCGCAGCTCTACCGCGGAGCTAACCGCCCACAAGGCTTACTCTGGTGCCACCTGCTAGACGCCTGCGGCATTTGCTGGCGGGCTGCTCTAGCCTGTGG
>NZ_JAQIBU010000034.1 GCF_027858935.1 Oleiagrimonas sp.
GTGCGACTCCTGATACGCCTGCGCGGCCAGCACCAGCGGTGGAAGATCATGCTTGCTGGCGGCCTTGATGAACAGCGGCGCATAGCGCGGATAGACCTTCTGGATCTTGCGCACATAGGTTCGAGTGTCGACATAGTCGAACACCTTGGCCAGGCCGTAATAGTGATACATCACGTTCTTGAGCGCGCCACTCTTGCGATACCCCGCCAACCAGCTCTGCATGCTGTCCTGGAGCGAATTCGCGCCCTTGGGAAGAACCCAGGCCAGTTTCTGCGGCTTGCTCAGGTCCAGCGCGACCACCAGGTTGGGAAAATACCTGCGATTGATGGCGATAATGTCCGAGTCGGCCACCGTGCAGCCGAGCTTGCCCGACCACACCTCGCGCAGAAGCTGTTCGGTACCCTCGGTTCTGTTGACCGTCCAATGCAGATTCGGGTGATTGACCTTGAGCGCCTTCAGTCGCGACACGTAGCTGCTGTCGGCCACGACCTTGAGGTTGATGGAGCTCAGATCGTCGATCGAGCTCGGTGAAGGCCCTCCGCGCCGGCACACCACTTGCTCGGTGACCGTCTGGTAGGTGGGACCGAAATCGAAATGCTTCTCGCGTTTGGGCGTGCGCACCATGCCGGCGGCAATCATGTCGCCTTCGCCCTTGGCCATGGCCTGCATCAAATCGGTAATGGAGTCCTTGATGACGAACTTGGGCTTCACGCCCAGCGATTTGGCATAGGCCGTGGCCAGGGCGAACTCCGGGCCCTGCGGACGGTCGTCCCGTCCGATGTAATAGGTGGTGGGGGCGTTGCGTGTAAGAACGATCAAGGTGCCGCGCGCCCGGATCCGCTGCAGCAGTGGATCCGGTTTGGAAACACAGCCTACGGAAAGAAAGACAAGCATCAACGAAATCCATGTCGAGGCCTTGGCCAACCGCATGCGGTTGTTGGATGGATCGACCCTGCTGTTCTGCATGACTCCCCCTGCATTGCAACGGTCTACAACATCAACATACCGCAATTGCAATGCCTGCTGTTACAACCATCCATAATGCACGGGACCAGGCAACTTCAGAAGATCGACTCCCCGGTCCATGTTGCAAACCGCTCCAGAGCCTGCGAACCGGCCAGTGAATTGCCACGATTGTCGAGCCCAGGGGCCCAGACGCAGAGGCTGAACCGTCCCGGCATGACGGCAACGATGCCGCCACCCACGCCACTCTTGGCTGGAAGCCCGACGCTGTAGGCAAAGGCGCCCACGGCGTCGTAGGTCCCGCATGTCAGCATCAGGGAGTTGATCGACTTGGCCTGGCTTGGAGTTATCACTTCCCCGTCTGAATTGGCTCCGTGCCGGGCCAGGTACATGAACGATTTCGCCAGCTCACGGCAGCTCATGGCCAGCGAACAATGATGAAAGTACGCGTCAAGGACCGCATCGGGATGATTTTCCAGGTTGCCGAAACTTTTCAGGAAATACGCCAGGGCGGCATTGCGGTAACCCAGCCGCGCTTCCGAACCGGCCACGGTGAGATCGTAGTCGACATCCTCGGCGCCACTGAGGCGGCGTGCAAAATCGCGCAACGCGACCTTGGCATCGCCAAGCTGCGATAGCACGATGTCGGTGACCACCAGAGCGCCGGCGTTGATGAACGGATTGCGCGGAATGCCGTTTTCGTATTCCAGTTGCACCAGCGAATTGAACGAGCTGCCTGAAGGTTCGCGCCCGACACGTTGCCAGAGCTGCTCGTCGGCCGTACGCATGGCCTGGGTCAGGGTAAAGGCCTTGGAGATGCTCTGGATTGAAAAACGCTCGTCGGCATCGCCCACACTGGCGAAATGGCCGTCGACGTCATATAGCGCCATGCCGAACTTGCGTTCGTCCACGCAAGCCAGCTGCGGTATGTAGTCGGCCACGCGCCCCTGCGGAAGCGTGGGCACGATTTCGGCATGGATACGGTCGAGGATGTCCTGATAAAGCAAAGGTGTTCCTGGCGTGTATGCAGGTCCATGCTAACGCACCAGCCACCACAAGGCATGTTTGCGCTATTCGTCCTCGTACGACGGTGGCGGCTTCAGCAGCATCCAGCATCCGCCATAGATGATGAAGATCGGCCACCAGATGTTCCAGGACAGATCCAGCAGAAACATCAGCGCCACGCTGACAATGACCAGCGCCGTGAGCGCATGGCGCGCGACCATCCCGTCAAAGCGGCCGCTGGCGCGATACCGACCCATCGCCTGCATGATCGGGCCGATCGCACCAATCAGGATGAACGCCGCCCACCAGTTGTGGTAGCGCAGGAACGGCATGTGCACACCCAGGTTGTCCAACAGCAGGTAAAGGCCGATGGCGATTACCACCACGCCAACCGCCAGACCCTGCGC
>NZ_JAQIBU010000089.1 GCF_027858935.1 Oleiagrimonas sp.
GGCAGCAACAAGCGCCCGATCAAGACCTGGTCGCGCCGTTCCATGGTCTCGCCGGAAATGGTTGGACTGACGTTGGCTATCCACAATGGCCGTCAACACGTACCGGTTCTCGTCAACGAGAACATGGTTGGCCACAAGCTCGGCGAGTTCGCCGTGACCCGCACGTTCAAGGGTCACACCGGCGACAAGAAATCCGCCGACAAGAAGCGATAAGGAGATAGCATCGTGGAAGCCAAAGCGATATTGCGCAGTGCTCGCATCTCCGCCCAGAAGGTTCGCCTTGTCGCCGATCAGGTGCGTGGCATGCCGGTAGGAAATGCGACCAACCTGCTCGCCTTCAGCAACAAGAAGGCTGCACATCTGGTCAAGAAGCTTCTGCTGTCGGCAGTTGCCAACGCAGAGAACAATCTCGGCGCCGACGTGGACGAGCTGCTGGTGTCGAAGATTTTTGTCGACGAAGGCCCGTCCCTGAAGCGCATGCATGCACGTGCCAAGGGCCGTGGAAACCGTATTACCAAGCGCACCAGCCACATTACCGTGGTCGTGGGCGAGTAAAGGACGCTAACGATGGGTCATAAAGTCAATCCCATAGGATTTCGCCTTGGTATCTCCAAGGACTGGAATTCCAAGTGGTTCGCCAACAAGCGCGACTTCGCCGGCTACCTGGCCGCGGATCTCAAGGTCCGTGAGTTGCTCAAGAAGAAGCTCGCCCAGGCAGGTATCTCGAAGATCCTGATCGAGCGTCCGGCGAAGACTGCCCGGGTGACGATCCACACGGCACGTCCGGGTGTTGTCATCGGCAAGAAGGGCGAGGACATCGAGAAGCTGCGCCAGGAAGTGACCAAGGTGATGGGTGTTCCCACCCACATCAACGTCAGTGAAGTGCGCAAGCCTGAACTCGATGCCCAGTTGGTCGCCGAGTCGATCGCCAACCAGCTCGAGCGCCGCATCATGTTCCGGCGTGCGATGCGCAGGGCCGTCGGCAATGCCGTGCGCCTGGGCGCATTGGGCATCAAGGTGCATGTCGCGGGGCGCTTGAACGGTGCCGAGATTGCGCGTTCGGAGTGGAGTCGTGAAGGTCGTGTTCCGCTGCATACACTGCGTGCTGACATCGATTACGGCTTTGCCGAGGCGCATACGACCTACGGCGTGATCGGTATCAAGGTCTGGGTCTACAAGGGCGAGATCTTCGACCTGGAAGCTGCCCAGGAAGTAAAGGACGAGAAGCCGTCCGGTCGACGTGACGGCGGTGAAGGCCGCCGCGCTCGGGCTGCGAAGTAAGGAGCCATAGTCATGTTGCAACCCAAGCGTACAAAATTCCGCAAGATGCAGAAGGGCCGTAACCGTGGGCTGAGCCAGAATTCGAACCTGGTCAGCTTTGGCGAGTTTGGTCTGAAGGCCACCACTCGCGGGCAGCTCACCGCTCGCCAGATCGAGGCTGCTCGTCGTTGCATCACACGTTACGTCAAGCGTGGCGGCAAGCTCTGGATTCGCGTGTTCCCGGACAAGCCCATCAGCAAGAAGCCCATCGAAGTGCGTATGGGCAAGGGCAAGGGCAACGTCGAGTTCTGGGTTGCCCCGATCCAGCCAGGCCGCATGTTGTATGAAATCGAAGGCGTGGACGAGATCACGGCACGCGAAGCATTTCGTCTGGCTGCCGCCAAGCTTTCTGTACAGACACAGTTCGTGACCAGGGCGGTGATGTAATGGCTATCAACGAGATTCGAGAGAAGTCGGTCGAAGAGCTGCAACAACATCTGCTGGACCTGCGCAAGGAGCAGTTGAATCTGCGCATGCAGCAGGGTTCAGACCAGCTTTCCCAGCCGAACCAGCTGCGCCGTGTACGGCGCGATATCGCCCGCACGAAATTCGTGTTGGGCGAGAAGAAGTAAGGACGCCGATATGAGCGACAAACAGAAAACGGCACGCAGCCTCGAAGGCCGCGTCATCAGCGACAAGATGACCAATACGGTTACCGTGCTGATCGAGCGTCAGGTGCAGCATCCGGTATTCGGCAAGATCATCCGCCGTTCCACCAAGCTGCACGTGCACGACGATGCAGGCTCGCGCGAGGGTGACCTGGTGCGTATCGAGGAATGCCGGCCACTATCCAAGACCAAGCATCACCGCGTGGTCGAAATCGTTTCGCGTGCGGAACAGTAAGGCGAGGGTGCAGACATGATCCAGATGCAAAGCACGCTTTCCGCGGCCGACAACAGTGGAGCCCGCGAACTGATGTGCATCAAGGTGCTTGGAGGTTCCAAGCGTCGCTATGCCGGTATCGGCGATGTCATCAAGGTCACGGTTAAGGATGCCATCCCCCGCGGCAAGGTGAAGAAGGGTGAGGTGTACAATGCCGTTGTCGTGCGCACCGCCAAGGGTGTTCGCCGCAATGATGGTTCGCTGATCCGTTTTGACGGGAATGCAGCCGTACTCCTCAACAACAAGCTCGAGCCGATCGGTACCCGTATCTTCGGGCCGGTTACTCGTGAGCTGCGCAGCGAACGATTCATGAAGATCGTTTCGCTGGCGCCCGAAGTGCTCTGAGCGGAGGGCCAGGACTATGAAACGTATCCAGAAGGGTGATCACGTGATCGTGACCACCGGAAAGAACAAGGGCCAGCGCGGCGACGTGCTGAGTGTGGCGGGCGACCGGGTGTTCGTGTCCAACGTGAACATCATCAAGCGCCACACCAAAGCCAACCCGCAGGCCCAGGAGGCCGGCGGAATCATCGAGCGCGAAGCCTCGATCCACATCTCCAACGTGATGCTGTTCAACCCCGCCACGAACAAGGGTGAGCGCGTCGGTGCCAAAACGCTGCAAGATGGGCGCAAGGTCCGCGTGTACCGCTCCAGTGGCGAGGTCGTGGACGTGTAAGGACGATATCTCATGACGCGCCTTGAAAAATTCTACAAAGACGAAGTGTTGCCGAAGCTCATGGAGCAGTTCGGCTACAAAAACGTGATGCAGGTACCGCGCATCAGCAAGATCACCCTGAACATGGGTGTTGGCGAAGCGGTGGGCAACAAGAAAGTGCTCGATAACGCTGTTGCCGACATGGCCAAGATCACAGGTCAGAAGCCGATCACGACGAACGCCCGGGTTTCCGTGGCTTCGTTCAAGATCCGCGATGGCTGGCCGATCGGCTGCAAGGTGACGCTGCGTCGCACACATATGTTCGAGTTCCTGGACCGACTGATCAACGTCTCGCTGCCGCGCGTGCGCGATTTCCGCGGCATGAACGGGCGTTCCTTCGATGGCCGTGGCAATTACAACATGGGCCTGAAGGAACAGATCATCTTCCCGGAGATCGAATACGACCAGATCGACGCGGTTCGTGGCATGGACATCGCCATAACCACGACCGCCAAGACCGACGAGGAAGCCAGGGCCCTGCTCGCGGCCTTCAGCTTCCCGTTCCGCAACTGACACGCAGGTAAAGACATGGCCAAGACTTCCATGGTTGAGCGCGACAAGAAGCGCGCCAAACTCGTCGCCAAGTACGCCGAAAAGCGTGCCGCACTGAAGAAGATCGTGCTGAATCCGGAATCCTCCTACGAGGAAAAGATGGATGCACAGACCGCGTTGCAGAAGCTGCCACGCGACGCCAGCCCGGTGCGCATGCGCAACCGCTGCGCAATCACGGGTCGACCGCGTGGCGTGTACCGCAAGTTCGGCCTCGGTCGTAACAAGCTGCGTGAAGCGACCATGAGCGGGAACGTTCCTGGGCTGCGCAAAGCCAGCTGGTAAACAAGGCTCGCAATAGCAGCGATGTGGCTGCTATACTTGCCGGTCTGCCCGGCTCGGATGTTCCGAAGCCGGGCATTACAATCCAAGATTCCGGTCAACGGATATCGGTGCACTCTCAAAGGTTTTACTCATGAGCATGACTGATCCCATTGCCGACATGTTCACGCGGATTCGCAACGCCCAAGCCATGGGCAAGGCGACCGTCAGCATGCCGGCATCCAAACTCAAGATGGCTATCGCTGACCTGCTTCAGAGTCAGGGTTATATCCTTGCCAGCAAGGTGGATGAAAGCGAGGCCTCCAAGCCTACGCTGGAAATCCAGCTCAAGTACTTTCAGGGTCGTCCGGCCATTGAGCGCATCCAGCGCATCAGCCGTTCCGGCCTGCGCGTATACCGTGGCAAGGATGCATTGCCCCAGATCATCGGCGGTCTCGGTATCTCCATCATCTCGACTTCCGCCGGATTGTTGACCGATGCACAGGCCCGTAGCCAGGGTCTGGGCGGCGAAGTACTTGGCCTGGTGGCCTAAGGGAGTCCTGACATGTCTCGTATTGCCAACATGCCGATTTCCCTTCCGAAGGGTGTCGAGTTCAGCTCCAACGCCGAAGGCGTGATCGTCAAGGGCCCCAAGGGTACCTTGACGCTGCATGCGCTTCCGGGCGTAACCGTCAACAACGAAGACGGCACCCTGCGCGTCGCACTCGCCGAAGGTGGTGAGGTCAAGTTCGCCGGGACCGCTCGAGCCTTGATCTCTAACATGGTCAAGGGTGTCACCGTGGGCTTCGAGCGCAAGCTCGAGCTGGTCGGTGTCGGATATCGTGCCTCGATGCAGGGCAAGAGCCTCAACCTCAGTGTGGGTTACTCCCATCCGGTGATGTTCGAGGCTCCCGAAGGCGTCACCATCGAAACCCCGACGCAGACCGAGATCCTGATCAAGGGTGCCGACAAGCAACGCGTAGGCCAGGTGGCCGCGAAGATTCGTTCGGTCCGTCCGCCGGAACCCTACAAGGGCAAGGGCGTGCGGTTTGCCGGCGAGCACATCAGTCTTAAGGAAGCCAAGAAGGCGTAATTTTCTTAGCGGACTGTTCCGCACATGCCGGTTTCCCATTGGGGCCGGTGATCCAAGAAAAGCCGATCCGTTTCCAGGAGTAGCAAGATCGTGGACAAGAATATCGCCCGTTTGCGCCGTGCCAAATCCACGCGCGCACACATTCGCAAGCTCGCCGTGCCGCGTCTTTCCGTACACCGTACGGGAAAGCACCTGTACGCCCAGGTTTTCGATGCATCCGGTGGCAACGTTGTCGCCGCGGCCTCGACCCTGCAGAAGTCCGTTGCCGAAGGTCTCAAGGGCACCAAGAACCTGTCCGCTGCTGCTGCCGTGGGCAAGGCCATCGCCGAACGCTCACTGGCTGCCGGCGTCGACAGCGTCGCTTTTGACCGTTCCGGACTGAAGTACCACGGGCGCGTCAAGGCCATGGCCGAAGCCGCACGTGAGGCTGGACTGAAGTTCTGATCCATTCGCGGCGTTCATTGGCGCCGCGGACAGATGCAACAACGAAACAAACAACAACTCCAAGCGGCTGCGGCCGTAAGTTACAAGACCCGAACCGGTTTCGGGCACGACAGGAAAAGACATGGCTTCGAGTGATCGTGACAATTCAGATGGCCTGCTCGAGAAGCTGATTGCCGTCAATCGCGTGGCCAAGACCGTAAAGGGTGGCCGCCAGATGAGCTTCACTGCACTGACCGTGGTCGGTGACGGCGAAGGCAGCGTCGGCTTTGGCTATGGCAAGGCCCGTGAAGTGCCTTTGGCTATTTCCAAGGCCATGGAACGCGCTCGTCGCAACATGGTCAAGATCGACCTCAACAACGGTACTCTGTGGTACGCCATCAAGGCCAACCATGGCGCGGCGCGTGTATACATGCAGCCGGCAGCCGAGGGTACCGGCGTAATCGCCGGTGGTGCCATGCGTGCCGTGCTTGAAGTGGTCGGCGTGCGCAACGTTCTGGCCAAGGCGGTCGGTTCGCGCAACCCGATCAACCTGGTTCGCGCGACCATCAATGGGCTCAAGGCTGTGGCTTCGCCGGAGCATGTGGCCGCCAAGCGTGGCATGACTGTGGAAGAGGTGCTGGGCAATGGCTAATAAAACCACCGAAATGGTGCGCGTGCGCCTGGTCAGGGGTCTTTGTGGCGTGCAGGCACGCCATCGACTGAGCGTCAAGGCGTTGGGTCTGAACAAGATCAATGATGTGCGCGAATTGAAAGACAGCCCGCAGGTACGTGGACTGATCAACAAGGTCTACTACCTGGTCCGCGTCGAGGAGTAATCGAACATGCGTCTGAATACCATCAAGCCCTCCAAGGGTTCCAATACGGCACGCACCCGCGTGGGCCGTGGCATCGGTTCGGGCCTTGGCAAGACCTGTGGTCGTGGTCACAAGGGGCAGCATGCGCGCTCCGGTGGATACCACAAGGTCGGATTCGAAGGCGGCCAGATGCCGCTCCAGCGTCGTCTGCCCAAGGTCGGTTTCCGATCCTTGAAAAAGGCCGATACCGAACAGGTGTTCCTGTATCAGCTTGCCAGTGTCAAGTCTGACACCATCGATCTTGCCGCACTTCGCGAAGCTCGTCTGGTGGGTCGGCAGGTCAAGAAGGTCAAGGTCGTTCTCAACGGCACCATCGACCGCGCGGTCAAACTTTCCGGCCTGCTGACGACGGCCGGTGCCAAGGCTGCCATCGAGGCAGCCGGCGGCAGCGTGGAGTAAGCAGTGGCCGGGCAGAAGGGAAACAACATGCTCGGATCGCTCGGCAAGCTCACCGAGCTGCGGCAGCGTATCTTTTTTGTGATCGGAGCGCTGGTCGTGTTCCGTCTGGGTTCGTTCATCCCGGTCCCGGGCGTGAACCCGGAGGCCATGACCAACTTCCTGAACCAGCAGGGTGGTTTGCTGGGGATGTTCAACATGTTTTCGGGCGGCGCGCTGGGTCGTTTCTCGGTATTTGCCCTGGGCGTGATGCCGTATATCTCGGCATCGATTGTGGTGCAGATGATGGGATCGGTGCTGCCCAGCCTGCAGCAGCTCAAGAAGGAAGGCGAGGCGGGCCAACGCAAGTTGACGATGTACACCCGCATCGGCACCGTCGGATTGGCTGCATTTCAGGCGTTTGGTATTGCCGTGGCGCTTCAGAAGCAGACTGCCTCGGGTGGTGTGCCAGTGGTTTACATCCCTGGTCCTGGTTTTATTCTGTCGGCCGTGATCGGCTTGACCGCCGGAGCCATGTTCCTGATGTGGCTGGGTGAGCAGATGACCGAGCGCGGCGTGGGCAACGGTATTTCGCTGCTGATCTTCGCAGGCATCGTGGCAGGCCTCCCGTCAGCCGTGGTGCATACGCTGACCATGGCGCATAACGGTGAGCTGTCGATCCTCAAGGTTTTCATGGTGATCGCGGTGGTGCTCGGTGTAACTGCCTTCGTGGTCTTCATGGAGAAGGGGTTGCGCAAGATCACAGTCAATTATGCGCGGCGAGGCGGTGGCAGACAGGGGTACCAGAACCAAAGTTCAGCGTTGCCCCTGAAGATCAACATGTCGGGCGTGATTCCGCCTATTTTTGCCTCGAGTATCCTGATGTTTCCGGCCACGGCCGCCAATTTCATGGGTGCGGGTAACAAGTCCCATTGGCTGAATACGCTGACCAGCGCGATGTCGCCGGGTGAACCGTTACACGACGTTCTCTATGGCGTCCTGATCCTGGTGTTTGCGTTCTTTTACACCGCGATCGTGTTCAATTCGCAGGAAACGGCAGACAACCTGAAGCGCTCCGGGGCCCTGATTCCGGGCATTCGCCCAGGTCGCAACACGGCCAATTATATCGATGGTGTCATGACTCGTCTTACCACGGTGGGTGCCATTTACCTGGTGGCCGTGTGTCTGGTGCCGAGTTTTCTGCAGAAAGCATGGCATGTGCCGTTCTACTTCGGCGGCACCTCGTTGTTGATCGTGGTGGTTGTGGTGATGGACTTCACGGCCCAGATCCAGTCGCACCTGGTCAGTCACCAGTACGAGAATCTGCTCAAAAAGGCCAATCTCCGGCGCAGCTGATCGCGCAGGAATGGCATAGGGAGAAGGTCGCGGCGCCTGATTTTGCGCCCCGGGGCTTTCTGTTTCATGAAATAAAGGTTAGAATTGCGCGTTTACCGCGCACGATACATATCGGAGAGAACTGCTCATGGCGCGCATTGCGGGTGTCAACCTGCCGGTCCACAAACACGTATGGATCGGGCTGCAAAGCATCTATGGCATCGGGCGTACCCGGTCCATGAAAGTCTGTGCCGAATCCGGCGTGGAACCCACTACGCCCATCAAGTCGCTCAGCGAAGGTGAAATCGAGAAGCTGCGCAACGAGATCGGCAAATACATCATCGAAGGCGATCTGCGCCGCGAGGTCGGCATGTCGATCAAGCGCCTGATGGACCTGGGATGCTATCGCGGCTTGCGTCACCGTCGCGGTCTTCCGGTCCGTGGTCAGCGCACCAAGACCAACGCCCGTACCCGCAAGGGTCCGCGCCGTCCGATCAGAAAGTAAATTCAGTGCGATTCAATGTGATCGCGAAGCGAATAAGCGGCCCTGGCCGCACGGATTAACAAGAACCCAAAATTATGGCAAAGCCGGTCAAGAGCAAGAAGAAGGTCAAGCGCGTCGTCACCGATGCGATCTGCCACGTGCAGGCGTCCTTCAACAACACCATCGTCACCATCACCGACCGTCAGGGCAATGCACTGTCATGGGCGACTGCTGGTGGCGCCGGGTTCCGTGGCTCGCGCAAGTCAACGCCGTTCGCTGCACAGGTCGCTGCCGAACGTGCCGGTCGCGCCGCGCAGGACTACGGTGTGAAGACGGTCGAAGTTCGCATCAAGGGCCCCGGTCCGGGCCGAGAGTCTGCGGTTCGCTCGTTGAACACGCTCGGTTACAAAGTACTCAACATCACAGACGTCACGCCGATACCGCACAACGGCTGCCGTCCCCCCAAAAAGCGTCGCGTCTAAGGAGCACATCATGGCCCGATATCGTGGAGCCACCTGCAAACTGGCGCGCCGTGAGGGTGCCGACCTCGGCCTCAAGAGCCCGGCGCGCGCGCTGGACTCCAAATGCAAGCTGGAGAACAAGCCCGGCCAGCATGGTGCCAATCGGCGCATGCGTCAGTCGGACTACGCCGGTCAGTTGCGAGAGAAGCAGAAGGTCAAGCGCATCTACGGCGTGCTTGAGCGTCAATTCCGCAACTACTATTCCAAGGCCTCTTCGCTGAAAGGCAATACAGGCGAAAACCTGTTGCGCCTCCTCGAGAGCCGTCTGGACAATGTCGTATACCGCATGGGATTTGCGGTGACCCGCTCCCAGGCACGCCAGCTGGTGGCCCACAAGGCCGTGCTGGTCAATGGAAGCAAGGTCAACATCCCGTCCTACCAGGTCAAGCAGGGGGACGAGATTTCCCTGACGGAGCGTGCACAGAAACAGCTGCGCGTTCAGGAAGCCTCCACGCTTGCCGACAGCATGGACTTGCGTCCGATGTGGGTGGACGTGGACAGCAAGAAATTCGCGGGCGTCTTCAAGGCGGTGCCGGATCGTGGCGATTTGCCCTCCGACATCAACGAGAGCCTGATCATCGAGCTTTACTCGAAGTAATCCAATAACCGGAGCCGTACATGGCAGTTTCGTCAACAAGCGTGCTGCGGCCGCGCGGCCTCAGTGTCGAACAGCTCGGCCCCAACCACTCGAAAGTCGTGGTGGAGCCGCTCGAGCGTGGTTTCGGCCATACCCTGGGCAATGCCCTGCGTCGCGTGCTGCTGTCTTCTATCCCGGGTTCGGCAATCGTCGAAGTCGAGATCGATGATGTCCTGCATGAATACACGACCCTGGAAGGGCTGCAGGAAGACGTCATCGAGGTGATGTTGAACCTCAAGGATGTCGCCATTCGCCAGCACAGTGGCGATGAGGTCATCCTGACCCTGTCGAAGAAGGGCAAGGGCGTCGTGACCGCCGGCGACATCACCGTCGACCACACCGTCGAGATCGTCAACCCGGACCATGTGATCTGTACCCTGACCAAGGACATTGCGCTCAGCATGCGCCTGAAGGTCCGCAGAGGGCTGGGTTACCAGCCGGTCATTGCACGTCAGAATCCGGACGATGAATCACAGCCGATCGGTCGTCTGCAGTTGGATGCATCCTTTGCACCAGTGCGTCGCGTTGCGTACGAAGTGGACTCGGCCCGTGTCGAGCAGCGTACCAACCTGGACAAGCTGATCCTGGATATTGAGACCAACGGCACCATCGATGCCGAGGAAGCCGTGCGCAAGGCGGCCGAGATTCTCAACGACCAGTTGTCGATCTTTGGCGACTTTTCGCAACGTGAGGCTGATGAAGGCGAGGCCGAGCAGGCCGGCTTTGATCCGCTGCTGCTGCGTCCGATTGACGATCTGGAGCTTACCGTGCGTTCGGCCAATTGCCTCAAGGCCGAAAGCATCTACTACATCGGTGATCTGGTGCAGAAGACCGAGGTCGAGCTGCTGAAGACGCCGAACCTGGGCAAGAAGTCACTGACCGAGATCAAGGATGTGCTCGGTGCGCGTGGTCTTGCCCTGGGCATGAAGTTGGAAAACTGGCCGCCGCCGGGCCTGGTGCACGGCATGCAGCTGGGTTGATTAAGGCTTCGCTTGGACTTGCGGTAGATTGCGGACCTCGAGTGTTTTGTTGTGCGATCGTCCCTGATCTTCGTAGCAGAAAATATTCGGCCTGAGCGTTAATCGCGCTTGGCTGATCCACGATGTGCGGCCATCCGTGGCCGCACTGTTCGAAAAGCCCCGTACTTTTGGGGTCTAGAGGCCAAACGGGCCGCACTTCTCGAAAAGCCTTGTCCTTTTGGGGCTATCAGCGGGTAACCGCGGGATGTCGGACCTGAGCGCCGGCCTCTCATAACAACAGACAGAGAGAATTTCGCCATGCGCCACATGAAATCCGGCCGCAAACTCAACCGTAACAGCAGCCATCGCTACGCCATGTTCCGTAACATGGCCGCATCGCTGGTCAAGCACGAGCTTATCCGCACCACCTTGCCCAAGGCCAAGGAGTTGCGTCGCGTGGCCGAGCCGCTGATTACCCTGGCCAAGATTGATGGCGTCGCCAATCGTCGCCTGGCTTTTGCCCGCCTGCGCGACAAGGAAGCCGTCGGCAAGCTGTTCGTCGAGCTGGGCCCTCGTTACCGCGAGCGTCCGGGTGGTTACCTGCGCATCCTCAAGTGCGGCAACCGCGTTGGCGACAATGCTCCGATGGCCTATGTCGAGCTGGTTGGCCGTCCGGATGCAGCTAAAGCCGAATAAGCACGGTTTCGCAGTACAAGATACTGGCCCCGGCGGTTTGTACGCCGGGGTTTTTTTATGCTTCCGGTTCGTCTCACACAGGTCCGTTTGCCGCGCATGCTGACAAAGCCCCGGGGACTGGGTACCTTTGGAGAACCCATTTCGATGTTGGCTCCGATGAATCCGCTGCGCTGGTCCTTCCGAACCCTCTACCTGCTGGGCTTTCTGGCCTGTTCCGGTCTGATTGCCTTTGCGTTGTACACCCAGTACGTGCTGGGTATGGACCCGTGTCCCCTGTGCATTCTCCAACGGGTGGCTTTCATCGGTGTGGGCCTGGTCTTCCTGATTGGAGCGCTGCATGCACCGCGTGGCTACGGTCGCCAGATATACTCGGCGTTGTCAGTCATTGTGGCCGGCATTGGCATCGCCATTGCATTGCGTCACCTGTGGATCCAGTCGCTTCCGGCGGATCAGGTGCCCAGTTGCGGTGCCCCGTTGGGGTATTTGCTTGAAACCAGTGGTTCGCATGGCGGACTTGTCGGTGTCTTGCGCATGGTGCTCAGTGGCTCCGGTGAGTGCGCCAAGGTGGAGACCATCCTCGGCCTGCCGATGCCTGCCTGGTCGCTGATCTGGTTCGTGATCCTCGGCTGTTTGGCCCTGTGGGCGGCGCGCAACCGTCACGCTTGAATCCTGCAGCACGCCGCTACCCTATCGTGCACCAGGACAGACTCCTCTCCCCACTCACTTCAGAATCCGTGTAAAGCTCATGACCTCCAGCGAACGTAACCTGCAATCCATCCGTGAACCCGTCGACTGGGCGCCGGATTCGTGGTGCTCGCGCACGGCCATCCAGCAGCCCCACTATGATGACTCCGCCGCACTGGTGGAGACACTCGACCAGCTGGCATCGATGCCGCCCCTGGTGACCTCCTGGGAAGTGCTGGCACTCAAGCGCATGATCGCCGAAGCCCAGGAGGGCAAGCGGTTCCTGCTGCAGGGTGGCGATTGCGCCGAAAGTTTTGCCGACTGCAACAACGCGGTCATCACCAACCGTCTCAAGGTGCTCCTGCAGATGAGCCTGGTGCTGGTCTACGGTCTGAAGATGCCGGTTGTGCGCGTGGGCCGCTTCGCCGGTCAGTACGCCAAGCCGCGTTCGACCGATAGCGAGACCCGCGATGGCGTGACCTTGCCCAGCTATCGGGGCGACATCATCAACGGGCCCGAATTCAACGCCCAATCACGTCGTCCTGATCCGCAACGCCTGCTGCGCGCCCATGCCAGCTCCGCCATGACCATGAACTTCGTGCGCGCGCTGATCGACGGCGGCTTTGCCGACCTGCACCACCCGGAGTACTGGGATCTGGCCTGGGTGGACCATTCTCCACTGGCCAAGGAATACCG